>CAYGGJ010000001.1:0-53318 GCA_964349415.1 uncultured Gammaproteobacteria bacterium
CTTATGCTTCTCGCAGGCGCGGTGATGCTTCTTTCGCGCCGAAAAGAGCCGTAACTTGGTTTTTGATCATCTATAATTAAAAGATGAGGAAGCATCGACTCCTTCTCGCATTCCTTCTTTTTCTGGCAGGCATTCTATTTGTTTATTTTCAATTCAGACAGGAGAACGTCGCACCCATCCAAAAAAGAGGTGAAGTAAAACAGAAAGAGGACAGCGAGAAAACCCCAGTTCCGATCACGCAGACCTCGCTTTTTGTACCTTCGTGGACACTTGACGACTCACCACTCCCCGGAAATTACGACAGATTCATATATTTTGGTGTTACCGGGACGGCCAGTGGCATTGAGATCGAAGACGAGGGGTATCAAAGCCTTGCAAATTTTTTAGAAGCTGTACCTGAGGGTTCAAAGAAACTTCTGACCGTCAAGATGACCAATTCCTCAACAAACCTGGCGGTTTTAAAAAACAAAGAAGCACAAAGGATGATCATCAATGAGTCGATAAAGATAGCGCGGGATAATAAATTTGACGGTCTGGTTTTGGACTTCGAGCTTTTTAGTCTGTTTAACGAGAGTTCAACTCAGATAAACTCATTTGTGGCTGATTTTTATGGACCTGTCAAGCAAAATAATCTTAGCTTTGCCCTCACTATTTACGGCGATGTTTTCTACCGCAAAAGACCGTACGATCTGGACTTTTTGGGGAAAAACAGCGATGAGATTATGATCATGGCCTATGATTTTCACAAAAGTATCGGAGAGCCGGGTCCAAATTTTCCATTATCCGGGAAAGAGAAGTACGGATATGATATGGAAGTAATGTTGGATGACTATACTGCCAAAGTTTCGCCGGAAAAGCTGACCGTATTGTTTGGGATGTATGGATATGATTGGGCTGTTGATGAGAAGAAGAGGCCTTTGCGACAGGCTACTGCTCTAAGTTTAAATCAGATACGGTCTAAATACCTCGAGACCTGTGGAAAGACTAATTGCGTACCGTTTCGTGATGAAAAAGCCAAAGAAAACGAGATAAATTACGTAGATGGTGGATCACTCTACCATATTATCTGGTTTGAAGACGAAGAATCTGTCAAAGAAAAAAGCGAAATTATTAAGCAAAACGGAGTAGGATCGATCGGCTACTGGGCTTCTGGCTACTTCTGACGTAGCATGAAGCATATGGTACTTAGGTTTTTGTTTTTCGTTTCACGTTATGTGTTTCAGGTTTCGCGCTTCGCTTAAAAGCGCCAAGTTCTTTTAATTTCCACATGAAGAGAGCCGATCTGTTTCTGGCGTTTGCATCCGAAACAAACCTGTAAGCTTTGTCCAATATGGGTCTTGGAATGGTTTTTGCAAACTTGATATACATGCTTATATGTTTTTCATCACCTAGTTTTTGAGCAAGATTGACGCCATAAGCTTGATATTCGCGGGACACATACCTATCCTCAAAGGGATCAAACTTATCAAGAATATCTCGAATGGTTTTCATGGTAAGGAATTGTAAATTTTTAGAAGTAAATTTGCAACGTCGATGTTATTTGGGGAAGTCCGGGATCGCAGGAGGCTTTGGTGCATCTGCGGGTGGCTGATCGGTTGGTGCCGGTGGAGGAGGTGTTGGTTGATCTGAAGGGCTGGGGACATGGGTTGTCGGCATATCGCTTCCTCCGGGTGGTGTGGCCGGTCCGGGCGGAATATCAGATGCTTTTGATTGAAGATCTTTAAGAATAGCTGCAAGAGGATCACTTGCTGCGGATTCTGTTGGTTCCGGAATACTCGGTGTGGATGCTGGAGCCGGTGGTACATCAACTACAGGCGATGGTGTTGGATCGACTACAGGAGGTTCTACTACCGGTGGAGGGGTTGGTTCCGGAGCAGCTGGCGGAGGAGGTGTATCTGATGGACCCGGTGGTGCAAGAGTATCGCTCATGGCTGAAACCTGTGGTTCAGGCATACTAGGAGTAGTAGGTTCAACCGGTGCAGACGGTGGTGTGGGTGTTTCAGCGACAGGTGGTTCTATTACCGGAGGGGGTGTTGGTTCAGGTTGCGGTGCCGGTGCAGGAGGTTCGACTACAGGTGGTTGAGCCGGCTGATCGCTTGGGGGAGTTGGTTGATCAGAAGCAGCGGAGACTGCAACTCCACTAAGCGCTTTATCAAACTCTTCTTGCGTGAAACCTTTTAGCACTACGGTTTGACCGTCATCTTTTTCTATTTTGGTTACCGGAACGCCCTTAAAGTTATTTCCTGCGGTAAGCATTTCATTCAGAAACTCACGGTTTTGGTCAAGGTTTTTTTCTTCGAAGGCAATGCCTTTTGATTGCAGGTAGGTCTTTTCTTGGTCGCAGAATGGGCAGTTATTAATAGTGTACAACGTCACTTTCATAAGTTACATTTCATTATGAACAACTCTAACTTTTTTGTCAAGGGAAACTTTGCAATACTTTGGGAAATACTTCGTCGGTCAGCTTCTTTTCCTCTTCTGCAGTGAAGTTCTGTAAGACATATGCTTCGCCGTTCACTCTGTTTTCTGTGGGGCGGTTATCAACGCCGATCCGAATCTGAGTAAAATTTTGTGTCTTAAGATGTTCTTCTATTGAAAGGAGGCCGTTATGAGTACGCGGACCAAGTCCCTCATGTATTTTAAAATCTCCCAGTCCTATATCGAGATCATCGTAAACTACCGCCAGATCCCCAACGGGGTACTTGTAGTAGTCAAGTATTTTTTTGACTGCCTGACCTGATCTATTCATAAAGGTTTGAGGCTTTACAAAAAGACAATTCATATCTTTAAACGTGACATTATAGATAATGCTATCCAGTTTTTGATTGTTATCCTCTGATCTCAATTGTAAGTCCTCATTTTTGAGTAAAAAATCGATCATAATAAATCCCACATTATGGCGGTTATATTGATATTCCTTCCCAGGATTTCCCAAGCCGATATAAATTTTTTTCATAAGAATTTATCTTGATATGACAAGCTTTTTAACACCGGTTCTTAAAGACTTCCCCTCTTTATCGGTAAGTACAAATTGATAGGTATACTGTTCGTTCTCCAGCAGTTCTGTTAAAACTACTTGATGGATAGTAGAAACTTCCTTTGAGACGTCCTTCGTAATGCTTTTCCTGCTCTTTGTGTTAGTGATTATAATTTGTGACTTAAGTGGAGTGTTGGTGCGGAACCCAAGTAGTATATAGCGTCCTGATTTTATTATACTCAATGTTTTGAACAAATCTGAAGCTTCGGATCTTATTGTAGATCTATTTTGAATAGTGCTAAAGGTAAGGTATGTAGTACCGGCAAGGACTAGTATAATAAATACTACGAGGACAGAATGAATAGTGGCAAAAGGCTTATCCCAGGTCTTGTAATAATCGATTTTCGCACCCTGTGCTTTTTTAAATTTCAACAAATCATTGGCATAGGTAAAAACACCTGAGCATGAGGGGCATAAAAACAGAATTACATTGGATGGCACTGCTTGCGTATTGGAAAGTGGAGAGAGGGGGCTAAAGTCTTTCGGGCAGACCTTATCCTTTGGGGATATGAGATTTTGATATTTTTCTGCAGAAAGCTTTAGGGCTGTGTCAAAGGTGATACGGTTGATTCCGTTTTCCTCAAAAAAACTTGCCCCGCAGCTTGCACAATGGCTTACATATTGATTGTCGTAGTAGTCAGACTTCATCATTTCTGAGCAGTTAGGGCAGAGCATGAAATAAGTATACAGAACTTTATTTTGGATATTGCAAAATACTATAGATTCCTCTATGGTTATTGTATGAATAAACAGGCTGATGAATTCCGCCAGTTTATTGAGGTAGAAGTCCTTAAAATCATAAAGAAACTTATTCAGGCAGGTGAAACACCCAAAGAAGAAATTCATGAAATCTCCCAGCTTACCCTTGATCTTATAAAGCCCGGCATGACAATAGAAGAGCTTTATTCAAACGCTGTAAAACTCGATGATAAAAATTCGAAACTTGCTCCTCTTGTGCACGTGATTATGAATGCATACGAGACCCACTTTGAACACAAAGCAATAGATCAGGTTGCCGGACTTATTAAGTCGGGAAAATATGATGACGCCCAAGACATGGTTAAAAAAGTTTTAGAGTTTAAAATTTCATCTTAATATGGCAGGACCAGCAGCACCCCCGGTAGAAGCCCCGCGACCAACAGCTGAAGCACCTAAAAAGGTAAAGCCAAAAGAGCCGGCAATTCCTAGAGAAGAAGCGCAGGAAATGATCGATGTGATAGACGAAGCTGTGGAGGTAAGCGAAGCCGGCGACGGTCAAAAACAAGCGGGAGATGATAGTGAAACTACAGAGGGCAAAGCTAATGACCCGGAAGGAGCAGGAGAAGATAAGGAGCAGGAAAAAGACAGAAGAACAGAGGTTGCCCGTGAAGGTCTGGGAGAAATTCTTGTATTATCGGGTTCAAGGATTGCAGGCCGTGATAGAGCGGAAAGAGTGAAAGGGAGAAGCGCCCGCGCCGAAAAAAAAAGGGAGAAAAGAAAAGAAAAAATATTCGCAAAGGGTAACGAAGATGAAGACATGATTCGTCAGCGGGCTGCCGCACAGATAGAAAAAGGAACAACGCCTCAGGAGATCTGTGACGGCATAGACGTACTCGATGCACTTGATGCTCGTCGATTAAGAGAACTCCAAGAACGTGTGGGCTACATTGAAAAGAACATTCACAAGGAGCCTTCCAAAAGCCAACCAACACTTAAAGGAGAGTACGAAGAGATCACGGCAGAGATTGGTCAGAGGCAGGAATTAATGAAAAACCGGAGCGAAGTAAGAGCCGGGCATGAAAAAAATTCAGGAGAGAAAATTCCCAACAAGATCGACAATACAGTTCACAACATAATAGTAGAGGTTAGGGGGAAAATGAACGAGAGAGATGCATATCAACCTCCTGAAGGGTGGCAGAACGACCCTCTTTTAGTAGTTGAAGATCTTGCCAATAAGGCCGGTGAACAACCGGTGATCATGGAGGCGGTTACCGAATCCATACTTTCACGTGTAGGTCACGAAAATGAAAAAATGGTAAAAGATCTTCTGAAACCAGACAAATGGCGCAAAAGAGGAAAGAGTCTTTTTATGATCTTACTCATCGCAGTGGCCGGGGGATTAGGACTTCAGGCAAAGAACGCATCTAAATCGGTTAAACAGCAAGGCCAGGGACAGATGGGATAAAATCCACTTGCATATAGCACGAATTTTTGGTTCTATTAATTAATTACTCTATACTATGGCAGACGCTCTTATACCCGATGAAGTCAAAACTTATATAGAAGGGCTACTTACAGATGCCGGAATGACAGCTCTTGACGACACCATGAAAGATGAGATGGTTAAAGAACTTTTTGTAAGAGTTGATAACTATCTCGCATCGGTACTGGTCCAACAACTCCCACAGGAGAATCTTGAGGTATTTATCAAAATGAACGAAGAAAATAAATCCCGTGAAGAAATAGAATCTTTCTTAAAGGAAAAAATTCCAAATGTTCAGGATGTATTTACCAAAGCCTTTGCAGACTTTCGCACAATGTATTTGGGTAATGTAGCGGTAGCACGTTCTACAGAACCTCAAAAGGAAGCGGAAAAAAATTAATGAATCCTATACCTTGCAATGCCTGGTGATCCAAGAATAGAAGATGCGAGAAAACACGAGGTAAGGGAAAAACCTTCGCGCGAACAAGTACTTCAAACCTTCAACGATACTCTCGGTCAGATGAAAGACGCTCCGGATCTTTTGCCGAATGAAAAAAGAGAGCTTGAGCGTATAGAAAAATTTGTCGAGCGGACGCTCGATCATCCAAAAGGCTCTCGCCTTAGTGTAGAAAGAACATACCGGCATCCTGACAATCCCGACTGGAGGCTCCGTACTAACGAAGGGATCCCGGTAGACGGGATGATCGACTACCTAACGCGGGTAATAGATTCAGACGATGTACCAAAAAAGAAAAAGGAAGAGCTTATAAAACAGCGCGCAGTCCTTGCGAAAAACAGCGTTGACTACCGTCGGGGAAAAAGAGCTGAACCTGCCAACTGGCTGCTGGTCGTAAAAGCATATGCTAAAGAAGAGGGGATCGATGATCTCGAAGTAGCAAACGGAGAATTACTGCTCCGACTAGAGCTTTCACTTCCTCCTACCAAAGAGGAGATGGACATTTTAAGAGACACAGGAAGTCTTGACGAAGCACGTTTTTCTGCAGGAATTGGTATAGACAAACTTCCACCTGCTCCTACCGGAGAAGAACCCACCGACCCTTCGACGCCACCTGCCGAACCAACACCTCCGGGAGATTCTCCCGACAGACCCCCACCTGCACCGGAACCGACTCCTCGTGAACCAGTGCCGCCAACCATAGATGATATAAGGGCCGATCAGTTAAGCGTTATGATCGGTGCGGGAGACGTATCGCTTGAGACCCTTGCAAGACATAAAGCAGAGGTAGAGCTGGAAGACAGAATCCAGCCCGACAAGAGGTTCTTCAAACGAGTTTGGTATCGCTGGACCAGGGAATTTTATGTTCAAAAATGGACCAAGCAGGCCCTTGAGGCAATGAGGGCAAGTGGTACATCTGCGGTCTCTTTGAGTTTTGGAAGAAAGGCAGCCGAGGTTCTTTCTACACAGACCGGGGCAATGGAGGCGACGGTAAAGAGCATCAAGGAAAGACTGGAGCTTGGGAGCATGGGTAAAAGATTCGATGAAAAGGTTACGGAAGCCGAAGGTTTATTGAGACAGGATATTCTCGACAGTATCATCAACCCTGTTGTTGGAGGAGAACGACTTACTAAAGAAGAGGTCCAAAAGCGCCTTAGTGAGATTATGACTATTCACAAAGATGAGCCTGCTGTCAGAGAGGTCTTCGGATCGGACGAAGCAATATACGGAAAGCTTTCGGAGTTTTATGCCACAGATATTTTAGAGATGGCCAATCTTCTGAGAACACACGAGAAGTCGCTCGAATGGATTGATGAGCATGTAAAGGTGAAGATGACCAACATGGGGTGGGCAGGAGGAAAAGAAACAGGCGACAAGCTAAGTTGGACAGACAGATTAATACGTCGTGGTCAGAAAAGCAGGATTCTTGCTCCCATATTGAGTCCTACCGTAGTCGGAGCCCTTACTTCGATCGGTACTGCTCTTGCGCTTCGAGCTCCTGCGAAAGCACTTTCTGTAGCAGGTCACATTGCAGTTCCTGGTGCGGGTATGATATCGGGTGGATTCCTTGCAGCATGGAGAAGGAATTTTGAACTAAAGGTCGATAGAAGATTGCAAAGCGAGCAAAGAAAATACGGTGCAGAAATACCTATTGATGCGAAAAGAAGAATGCGGATGGAAAGTTTTGCCTATGACACTGTAACTGCGGAAAGTTTGCTAAACGGCTATGTTGACAGGGACGGAGTACATCAGCCGGGGATCCGTCAACTACGAGGTGGATTGGAAACAGAAGAAGGTAGAGAGTCGCTCGTCAAAAAAATAATCGAAATAGAGGAGCGCATAGATTATTCACTGCGGGAACAAAAAGGCCTCATACGGTACAGTTCTGAGACCTCAGTTGCCCAGGAGCAAACCGCCCTTCTCAAAGAGTGCGTAGAAATGCGACAGGCACTTAGAGAGGTGGGATTTTCCGATGAGAGAATCAATCTCGTAGCAGAAAGACAGAGAGCTTCTTTTAATCAAAACATACAGGAAAGCGACGCTGCGTTTGGAAGGTACCGGCTAAAAGAGTCGCTTAAATCAGGAGGAATAGGTGCAGTTGCCGGTCTTGCGGCAGGGGTTGTTGGTCATGAACTATGGACAGAAGGTTTGCACTGGGCAGGTGTAGGCGGTGGATCTTATGCTAGGGAAGTAGTAGGAGGAGGTGGGGGGAAGATTAACCCGGATACACTTCACGATCTATATGCAAAAGGCGGCAGTCTGCCACTGGAGAATAATTTAGAGATTCGAGTTAATCCTGCCAATCACCACGTATTGCTTATTGATTCTACATCAGGAAAACCAGTATCGGTAGATGCGGTCTTTGATCTTCAGAAAAACGGACATATTTACGTTGAAGGAAAACTTCCTGATGAGCTGCAGGATCAATTACAAGAGGCAGGACTTAGGGTAAATGAAGGCCCGAAGATAGACGGAGTTAAAATAGTCGAAGAGCCCGGCAGGGGCATGAATGAAGTGGTAGGTCACAAAACTTCGATTCCAAAGGGAACGGAATGGATACAGAACCCAAATGATCCGACAAAATGGGATCTTGTGGAAAAAGGACATCCTAAAAACGTATATTTGAACGATGCTCAGTTTGATGGAGCCGGAAGACTGACGAGTTATGATGTTGCCGGTTCATCTGCAAAAGTAGAACTTGCGGAAGTTGTTACGAAAAGAGAAATAGCGGTAGGTGAAGTCGCAGCTGCAGAGCTTGATAAGTATGGTACTAATGTAGGACATAGAGAGTGGTATGGATACAATACTCCTTACTCAGAAAGAAACGAATTAACCGCATACAATGCAATATTTGATTCGGCAAATGGTCAAAAAGGAGTGGTGTGGGATATGAGTCATATGCAACTCGGATATCAAGACGGTTTAAATCCCAATCCTATTGATGTACAACAGGTGATACGGGACGGACAGGCTGGTTTTGCATTCAGCATTCCGGGACATGAAGGGACTCCGGTCTGGGTGCCGGATGGAGCAGATGGTGTCTTCGACGGAAGAGTGATTCTTGACCCATCCGACATGACCCACAAAATAAATCCTTTTGATCCAAATAGTATTACAATCGGTGAACTTTCTCAAAAAATACTCAATCAAAACGCCTTGCAACAGGCAGTGGATGGAAACATTGCTGCAGGACGTGATGCCGGATATCTTGCATCCGAGCTCACACAAAGACAAAATGTTTTCAATCTTGGCTTAAACGGTAAGATGGGTTACATTGAGGCGGGTAGAATGCTTCCAGGTGAGAACGGAAATGTATTTCAAGTTTTTGCGACAGGACGTGGATCAACCGACGTGCAGTTTGACATCATAAAGGAAGTGCAAACTACGGTCAATCTTACACGTGAAGTACCTATTAAAATCCCGACGTACGATCTAACTCCTTTTGACAGAGAAATTTTCCCAATCATTCCTTTTCCATTTGCACCACGTTACCCCTTGGAAAGACTTGGTCCCACAATTATCACTCCGGCCCCATTCCCATACTACAGCGGCTACACGAAGCAACAACTAAGGGATTGGTTGCAAGAAGACCCTCGTCGGCACCAGCCGGTAAGAAAAATAAAAGTAAAAGACGCCGCAGGGAAAGAACGGGAAGTATGGGTAGATGTAGAAGGGAAGCCGTTAGACAGAAGAGTGGAGAGAGAAAGGGAAGTCGTGAGTACCTATCTCGACTCGATCCGAACATCAGATCCTACCTATTACGCAGAGTTGGAAAGACTTGCAGCCGAGCCAACCATGCCGGCAATGGGCGACGACACCAGAGTGGTCATAAACATTCCCGCATGGATGGAGGGAAAAGGAATATATAAAGCGCTTGATGAATATTCCCGTCAGCTGGATAAAGACGGAAACCCGCTCAGCACAGATCTTTACGAAATAAATATATTAGTAAATAGAAAGACAGGAAGCGCTCCTGACGAAACCCTATCAGAAATACAGAGATTTATAGCTGATGCTCGGGCGAAAGGTTTGAATCCAAGAATCAACTTTTTAGATGTAGAATTTGACCCCCCTCTTAATGTAGTTGGAAATGCAAGAAAGGTTATGACCGACCTTTCTCTTATTCGATCCCTAAGAAGACCAACGCAAGAAAAAGCATTATATATCGAATCTGAGGATGCTGACCTGGTCCACGTTGATCAAAAAACCGTAATCAATATTATTGACAAGATGGACAATAATCCACACCTAGACGCAGTACGCGGAGTACAAGATCGTTTCCCTGAAGAGATGATGGAAAATGACCTTGTCTTTTTAGCAAGAAGAATGCAGGACTTCTCGGAGCTTTTTATGAGGAGAAAAAAACTGCGGCCTGAAAATAATCCTGACTCGAACTTTCAGTGGCACCGTGTAATAACAGGCGGTTGGAATACTGCTTATTCGGCAGAGGCGTATGCTTTAGTCGGAGGATATGATCGGGGTAAAGAAATGGGGGAAGACCTTTTAATTGGAGAAAAATTATCAATGATTCGTGGAGATGGGGTAGAACCGAATCTCGATGTAATAGGAAGAGTTCATACAAGGACAGACTCGTCTCCTAGAAGATTCATCGGAGAGGTTATGACAGGCGAGAATGCATATTCAAAGACCTTCACAGACGAAGAATTGAATAGAATTATTAAAACGACGCCCATTTCAGAATTAATGGAGATGATCTCTCCATTTGCCCGGCTCAGCGGATCTAACTGGCATGAATTCCAACGGATAATGGACGCCCATTACAGATGGGTATCGAGTCTTTCTTCAGATAAAGAAATAGGAAAGGAAGTTTTCGCAGATGTAATGGGATGGCTTGGTTTCAAAAAAGACGATTTTGCATTTACTCAAGCTGCTGACGGAGAACACTTGGCCGTTACCAACTGGGAAAATGTAAAAGATGCGCTTGAAGACTATAGAACAAGACATACGCGTCCAAGGAAGCGCGGAGAAAGAACAAGGCACGAAAGATTAGCTGAAGCACCTGCTACGGTACCGACTCCTCCCGTTGATGAACCAGAACCTAAGGCTCCGGAAGTGCCGGAAGGAAAGATTGAATTCCATGAGTTTTACAAGAAAAACAAATTAGATCTAAGCTCGGTTACACTACCCGACCACTCGCTTGATGAATTAAAGACGAGCAAAGATACTTTTGAGGTAGGTAATTATGTAATAACTAAAGATAAGATAGCAGGTAAAGGAGAGTCGGGTAAAGAAGTGCTTTTGGGATATGATAAAACCACGGGTAAAATGTTCGCATTCAAGCAAGTAGACAAAGAAGAGCAGTTAAAGTTAGCCGATGATCTCAACTATCCCGAAGGAATAAAAGATCCGGAGGATGTGATAAAAGCTGAAGTTGGAGACAACTCATTACTTGGCATATATAAGGAAAAAATAGATCACGGTGACAGTGTTGTTAAAGTCTATGAACTTTCGGCTCTCGATTTAAGAAATCTACTGGCTCAAAAGGGCGGGGCGCTTCCACCGCAAGAAGCATTGAAAGTCGCCATTGGGGTAACTGATGCTTTAAGACTATCTCATCAAGCCGGAGTCGTCCACACTGATGTAATCGACAACAACATCTTAATAAATGAAGATGGTACGGTTACTCTTACAGATTTTCATGTTGCTGCGATTCAGCCGGAAGGTCAATCTTACACCTTTACCGGATACACTGAAAAATACCATGGAATTATGGCCCCGGAATTGCAGGATAAGACCGGAGTAGTTTTTACACCAAGTCTTGATACGTATCAGGCCAGCATCTTGCTCTACCGTACTCTGACAGGAAAATTTCCATATGGAGGAGGAAGTAGAGCTGAGGTTATGGAAATGCACAAGCAGGGAAAGTTTGAGATTCCTGAGTCAGTCCCTGAGCCAATTCGCAAAATACTGCAAAAAGGAATTCAACCCAATCCGGCAGCTCGTTACCAAACGGCAGAGGAGATGTTGAAGGATCTTACCGAAGCATATAATGAGATTACAACAAAGCCGCCGACACCGGCAGTAAGACCTGCGCCAAAAGCTCCGGAATCAACTCCTCCAAAAGAAACTCCTAAAGTTGTAGATCCGAAGGCTTTCGTTAACTCTTTAAAACAGGGAGACAGAGTGCTTATACACGGTGATGTTCATATCGTCACACCGCATAAAAACCCAAGCGGAAAGATGATATACCATTTTGAAAGAGAAGATGGTAAAGCGAAGCGCAATTACGGGGCGGAAGGGGTTGTAGACCGCGTAGCAAGAGGGGAAATTACAGCAGCCGAAGCAAAGGTTGATGTTCCAAAGCCAAATGCGGAATATGAGGATGGCGCAGACATTGGCGGCTTTACTGCACGCGAAAGAATCCTTCTCCACGTACTTGCAGGAGACAACATTGGAGTAATTAATCACTATGTTGTCGAGGGAAATAGAAGGCATATTGATTTTAAAGAGACGGCAGAAGCAGATACAGAAAAAGTCAAGAGAGAATTTGTAAAAGACCCGGTAAGAGTCCAGAAAAAGGCGGTTGATGTTTTAAGAAATATTATGAGAGACGGAAGACTTTCTGAAGATCAAAAAACTGAAAGAGCGAAAGCATTCACTGTATCATTCCTAAAGTTAGTGGTAAAACTTGATAGAGAGGCATTTCCGCCAACACCAGGAGAGACAGTCATGAAAGGAATTCCAGAATATATTCCTGACGGACTGACGGATATGGGTTCGGATCCGGAAACCGGAGAATTTAGGTCGGGAAGAGAAAAAGTCAGAATAGATAAACTGGCTTTATTTGAACAATCTACGGATCTGCTCTATAGAATGATTACTGCTCCTGAAGCAAAAGGAGTTACTCAGGAAGGCAGAGATAAATTCTTCGTCGATAACGTAATGTACTATGTAAATATGGAGATGCCGTATTATTTCGGAGAGGGAGGGCTCAATCCCGAGCATTCAATTCCACTTGATTACATAAGAGAGTCGCGTTTGAGTGTATGCCGCCATCACGCCCTCTACACTCAGGTGTTGCTCCAGACACTAGGCGTTAAGAGCAGACTTTTGAAAACCGATGTGGTATTTGGAAGCGGTAATAGAGGCGCCCATGGAAACAATCTCGTAGAAGTCGGTGGGAAATGGTATCTGATTGATACTACTAATCCCGAGAGAATCAAAAAAAATGGAAAAGAGCAGGCAAGACGATTCATCAAGCCTATACCGGAAACAACAATTGATACTAGCAATAAAAACTATCACTGGGAGTTCGAGATGGCTAGTGGTCAGAAGCGTGTCTATACGAGCAGAAACAATATGTACTATAGAATTAAAGACAACGTAAAAGATCCTGCTTTCGCTGCTGCTTAGGCTGCTTCTGCGATAGGAAGAGTAAGCTGATCCATCAATCTTTTTCTTGCTCCTGCTGAAAGATTTAGATTGTCTATTTGGGCTAAAACCTCTTGAGCCTGAAGATCAGAATACTGACCTTGCACGTATCCTACGGTGAGAGGGTAGAGGCGGTGCTGTTGATACTGCACTGCTTTTTCATGCTCGTAGTTCATGAGCGCAAAGACGATAGAGGTGAAATAAGGGCGGTCATAGGTAATATTTCCCTCAGTAGATTTTCTTCTTCCGTCCAACGCTTTTACCAGAGGCATTAAATCCTTTTTCTTAAAATGTGCCTTTACAAACTTTTTAAAGATTTCATTACCCGAAACACCCTGCTCTTGCTGCAGAAGATTTATCAGATTGTAGAGGACAATTCTTTCTTCAGCATATCCTTCAATATCTAAGGGAGAATGGTAAGTTTCCAGAGCCCATCGTCTTACCAACTCTTCGTCTATAGCTTCATGAAGCCATATTCCACGATGTGTATATTCATAGTTCAGACTCCCGTCAGCATTAATACCGGTAATTCTGGCTTTTCCAACATCAACTCCGGATCTGCGTGGTGTATTAAGTACGGTCTTACGGTTTCCATGTTCATCGCTCTTGATCACCCGAAGAAATTCCAGCTCCGATGTTAAATGCGTATATTCATGTGGAAAAATCTCAAGAAGAAGGCGTGATAACAAACCTCTTGCCTGGTCGGGACCAAGGTCGTACCAGCTTCCTTGACCAAGTTGTCTTGCCTTTGTTTCGACTACGTCAAAGTTTATAAACAACACAGGCATGGAGGTAAATACAAAAGCATAGGCAGACCCATGCTCCGCAAAAGCGCGGGCGGTATCACCGGATACAGGATAGATTTTCATACCCGCTATCTTGGGAAGCTTGATCCCATAGGTATGATTGACGAATTCTCGATACTGATCGATAACATCATCTCCCAATTGTTTTAACTCGGTTTCTCCCAGACTAAGTTTTTGCAGTTTGGATGTAAGTCCGGCTTTCTCTCTCTGGATTTGCTGCGACAGATCGGTAAGATTATGATTCCCAAACTCAGCGGGATGTTTCTTTTTCAGTTCATTGGCGATCCATAGAGGATGAAACATCTGATCTACATTTTCTACAGGCATCCTGCGGGGATCTCCCTCTGGTCGGACATAAGTCTTTTTGTAATTATTCGGCAGTTTAAAAGGTCTTGTTAAACGTGGTCTTCCACGCTGTGGTTCTCTTGGTGTTGGTGGCTCGCGGCGGGCTGGGGGAGCAGGTCTTCTGGGTTCCTGTGGAGCTCTAGGCGTACGCGGCTGTCTGGGAGCTCCCGGTGTCGCAGGAGTCTTTTGTTTCACGCCATGTTTCCAGATAAACTCCAAAAGCTCAACCTCTTGTTGGCTCAGATTATTTACTTTATCTTTTAGATCCTCCTTATAAAAGGGGCCACGCTTATTACGGAAAAACGTCTCTGCCAGAGTGAGTTGAGTTACTACTTCGGAAGATCTTCCTCCAAAAATGCCGGCTAGCCACTTAATAGTAGGCATGTTTTTTTCAAGAACATCTGAACTTTCAGGAACATGAATTAAAAACAGATCTTTTACAAAATGTTTAACCGAATCATTTTTCTTTTCAAAATATCTTTCATAAAGATTAAGGGCATCCTTTTCACTGAATTTTCTGGAATTGATACCCATCCTTTCAAGCAGTTCGTGTTGATGATCCTCAAATTTTTTTCCTTGGAAAGAGGCCGTTACTTGTGCCGCCCATGCCTTTTTCTGTTTTTTTAGATCGCCGCTTTCTTTACCTTTCCAGTATTTACTTCTTTCATATCTTGAAGCATTTTCATAAGGGACGTAATCTCTCCAAGCAAGATGTGTGATTTTATCGGGATTAGGAGCTAAATCTTTTCTTACCGGATTTAGTGCATCTTCGCCTATTAGAAGTCTCGTTTGCAGACCAATACGGTCGAGGACTGGATGATTTCTCTCCGGGCTTTTGTGAGGCCTAGAACGCTCTGACATACGGAGGTTATTATACCAAACTATAGGACTAATTTAAAGCAGTTATTCTTCTGTTTCTACGCCCAGAAGACGCGTTACGACCTCTTTTTTGTAGCGTCGGTCGCCGCGTGAGTTTATGCGGATTGCCGGAAGCTTTCCTTTCTTACCCCAGCGCTTAATCGTGAGAGGAGAGACTCTTAAAAGGTTGGCAACTTCTCGTATCGTAAGTAGATCTGGTAAATCAGAGAGTGATACGTTTTTTGAAGGTTTGTTAGTGATTGCCATAGAAAGTATTATAAAAGTAATAATTGAATTGTCAACACGTTCTATTCTGCGCACGAAATTTTGACCGCTAAAAATTAAACAGAGTTATTATATTGACAAGAGTGCATGTTTACACTATCGTATATGTATATTAAGACGTTAATGTAATGGCTAGCAACAACACTTCACCAGGCATATTTAAAAGACATAAGGTTTTCGCACTCATCTTCAGCTTTCTCTTCCTCGCAATTCTCGCCGGCTCAGTCGCAGTAGTTCAACAACAGCAGACCCTTAATTCTCGGGCAGGCGGTTCTTGGGGTGGCAATCCTGTAGCCGAGTGTTCAGCTGTATGCAAAAAATTGAAAGGTAGAAAAAACTGTGAAGCTGTTAAGACGTTAAAAAATCGAAATGCATGTTTGTGGTTAAGTACCCAAAATTCTTGCGTCCCTTTTACAGGTCATTGTAGTGATGATGGAGGACTCAAACCTTCTTCCGTGCCGACTGGTAAATCTAAAACACCGGCAAAAACAACAAAACCTGACGCTAAAGATTCGGAAACCGGAAGTGGAGAAAAGGGAAAGGGGATGACATGTACAAAAACGAGTGCCTGTCAGCCAGGATTAAAGTGTATGAATGTATGTCAAGGCCAGAACTGTACGGATAGATGTTGGGATGATGTGGCAACTGCCGCCGGTAAATCAGGAGGAGGTCAATCTGCCCCTGATGCTAAATCCGATGGTGGAGGCGCCACCGGTGACGGGAGGAGTGGTGACAATCTGAAGAGTTGCTCGATTGATTGTTCAAAACTGTCTAAGAATCAATGTAAGAGTCCGAAGAATCGAAACGGCATACCAGTTTGCTACATTACTTCGGGAGGAGATTGTTGGGCTGACCCACAATTTTTCGATTCTGGACACACTGCCAAATATAAAGCTATAAGTTGTGGAGTAGATTCGGGAAGTGGAGGGGAGACATGTAATGTAGACTGTGGAAAATTTAACAAAGACAATTGTTCCAAAACAAAAGACACTAACGGAAAATCTGTTTGTTATGTGACGAGCGCCGGTAACTGTTTTGCAGATACTACGTACTGGTCCGGAAATGGACACACGGCCAAATATCAGTGTAAAGAAGCACCAGTTGCAAAAGCACCCGACCCCGCAGCACCGGCACCCGACCCCGCAGCACCGGCTGCCAAAGATTCTGGTAGCGGAGGTGCAAGTGGTGGAGGAGGAACAACATCCGGAGGAGGAACCGGAGGTAGTGCTCCTGCTGCAGCGCCAGATGCAAAAGCCCCAACAACAGCACCAGCAGCTCCCGGAGCGAGTACCGGAAGCGTCACGCTCAAGCTCTATCTTAAATTTCAGGGTATAACCAAAAAGCCAACTAACACGACTCCGTTGAAAGTAAAAGTGAGCCTTTCCTCAAGCGTTTCACAGACTGCAGATTTCACCTCAGATGAAAACGGAGGATTTACCGGTTCAGTTACATTCTCAAAAGTCGATTTAAGCAAAAAATACTCTATTTATGTCAAAGGACCAAAGCATATCCAGAAACGTGTCTGTGATGCAACTCCTACAGAGACACGAGGGGGGACATATAGTTGTTCTACTGACAATGTCACGCTTAAAAGCGGAGAAAATGGATTGAATTTCGATAAAATCCTGCTTCTTGCAGGAGATTTACCCGAGCAAGACGGAGTAGTTGACTCATCCGATGTTTCATTTATTCGCCAAAATCTTACAAGTCAAGATTCGGATGCACTTGCCATTGGAGATGTGAATTTGAACGGCATTGTCGACACCCAAGACTATGCACTCGTTATCGCAGCCCTATCAATTAAGACAGACGACGCGATAAAATAAACTATGGATACACAAGCACCACACCCAAATTACAGAATCTTTATCACGATCGTTGCACTTCTTGCCATTGGAATATGGTTGATATCCGTGTTTTTGTACAGGCAAAAAAAAGACCGTGAAGAGATTGCCGTTGTCCCCGTAGTGAATGTTTCTGAAGCAGAAGTGTCGGCGGCACCCATTCTCAATAGAGGGTCTGTCGAACTCGCACAACAGCGTGCAAATCCTCAGGTGGGGCAACCGCTTGAGTTGACCGTTACCGCAAACTCAGAGAATCAAGATGTGGTAGGATACGACATTCTCGTCAAATATGACCAAAACGCGTTTGCCTTTGTTGGAGCAACGTCGCTTGTCCCATCGTTCTCGGTGGTACCCGTAGCAAAAGACGGATTGGTTTCCTTGACCGGAAGCAAAAGCCCTTCCGTCAAAACTCCGACCGTTTTTTCAAATACCGATATCGTTAGACTAACATTCACCGCAAAAAAGAAAGGAACTTATGACTTCTCAGCATTATCAATCTCCGGGAATCAAAAGTCCCGGCTGGTTGATGCAAAACTAGAAAAACTTTATCCGAAAACTTCATTATTGGAAGTGAAAGTAGACTGATATGGCAAAAAAGAAAAACAACAAACAAAATAAAAACCTATTTCTATTTCTTATAGTGGCGGGCTTGCTCTTGCTTGTTTCTGTTTTTGCAATCCAAAACAAACAATCTGTCGGTTCAAAAGCAGCAGAAGGGAAGGGTGATCAGAGCAAGACCGGTGCATGTTTGGAAAATTGCATTAACAAAAGATGTAACCAAGGTCTCAATTGCAAAACCGATAAAAAACAAAAAGAAGTATTAAATTATTGCGCAAAGTTTTGTGGGCTTCCTTTTACCCAGCAATCAAAAGAAGGTGCGGCTGGAAAAGTTATAGCGCCAACACCCGCCGCAGGTAAACAAAGTCTTCCGATAACACAAATAGGGACAACCTGTTTTGCTAACGGACAATATGTGGCGAGGTGTCCTCAAGGGGCATACTGTAAGGGCGATAATGACAGCGCGCGTTGTACTGCAATACCTGCAGGAAAACAAGGTCGGGGTGGAGGTGGAGCGGCTGGAAAAGCACCGACAACAGGACCAACACCGAAAAGCAAATAAGTGTGGTTGAAAAAAATTGACCAATTATAGATAATCAGGGAAGCATGAAAAGAGTTGCGGTTTATTTCTCCATTGTCTTAAGTTTCCTCTTTCTTCTTGTAGTTTCTGCGCCGGTAGCCCAAGCAGCATCCTTAAAATTCGATAAAACTACCGTAAATGTAAATGCCGGTGAGACGTTTGATATCGGTGTAGTCGTAGATGCGGGTACCGACTCTATTCATACGACAGACGCATACGTTTTATACGACTCATCTCTACTTGAAGCAAGCGGAGTAACCGACGGTACATTTTTCCCCAGTGTTTTCAACGATATTACTTCGCAAAGAGTATATATCGGAGGACTAGTTGATGACCCCGCCACCTCAAAAACAGGCTCCGGTACCATTGCGACCATCAATTTCAAAGCACTACAATCGGGTACCGTAACCCTAAGCTATATCTGTGGCGAAAGCGGCGAAACTTCTCAGGTAATTAAAAACGATATTAATGCTACAGATATTATTACCTGTAGCTCCAATGGAACAGCGTCTGTAACCGTCTCCGGAGCAGCGGTTCCCACTTCAACCCCGTCAGCGCTTTCACCTACGCCATCCGAGCTTCCCAAAACAGGAGTTTTAGACAATTTGGTAAAAGTTGCCATACCGGGAATTATGTTGTTAGTGCTCGGCGGAATTCTAAAATTATTTCTGAGAATATAAAAGCATTTGAAATTTATTATTAAAGGTTTACAATTTCACAAATACTGATGGAAAAGAAAAAGACTGTTAAAATTGCCTCAATCGTAGTAGGAGTAATACTTTCAATACTGGTAGTCATCGTAGGATTTAACCTTATTCAAAGCGTCTTCACCAGAGCTTCTGATTCCGAGCCAAGGGATGTACTGGTTACTGAGAAAACCGAAAACAGTGCTAAAATTACCTGGACCACCGGGCAGGAGACAGAAGGAGTAGTGCAATACGGACTTTCACCGACATCCCTTAACTCAGTAGGACAGCCCGAAACTCAAAAAAGTCTATCGCATTCGGTTACATTAACATTGCTTTCACCCGCTACCACTTATTACTTCCAGATCTCGATCGGAGGGCAGACCTTTGATAATGGGGGAGTACCGTGGACCTTTTCTACCCTCGACAGAAATCAGAGCGCAAATCCCGCAACGCCACTTATATCACCTACCGTAGTGCCCACCGCAGTACTTCAGGCGACACCTATACCATTGGCCACACAAGCTGTCTGTACTGAGGCCGGAGGCACTGATTGTGAAGCGATAAAAGCAAAATTAGGACAAGGATGCACTACGCGCGATTACATCCAGTGCAAAAAGAAATCCCCATAATTCATACCTACTGCGTAGCTAAATAATTCCGGTTCCCAAAGCATTCGGGGGGATAAGTATTTGAAGAAAAAAAGAAAGGATAGGCTGCATTATTGCAGAAAGCATGCTCTGACCACCCAGCGGCAGAAGAAGCAAGAGGAGAAATATGATTCCATACCTTTCAAGCTGATACCATTCATGAGCACGGCTTGCAGGCAGAAGCCCTCCTACGACCTTGAAGCCGTCAAGAGGCGATACGGGGAGCAGATTTAGTATTGCAAGAACCAGATTTATCACTATCAACTGTGTCAAAAATACAATAAAAAACTCACTGGTGGAAGTAAGTCGCAAGAGAAGGGCAGCTGCGCCGGCCAATACAAGATTCGTAGCAGGTCCTGCAAAAGCAATAAGCGCAGAATCTCTTCTGGGGTCTTTGAGGTTAAAGGGATCGATCGGTACCGGCTTTGCCCATCCGATAAGAATAGGTGATCCGGTTGCAATCAGAAAAAAAGGAAGTAGAATCGAGCCGAAAAGATCAATGTGGGGGATAGGGTTTAAGGTTAGTCTTCCTGCGACGCGGGCTGTCGGATCTCCCAGCCGGTCTGCTACATATCCGTGGGAAATCTCATGCATTATGACGGAAAACACCAATACGATAAGACTTATCAGCATACGATTATTATACACTGCAGGCTTAGAATGTTTGATTATAAAGCCGTAATGTACTATAATAGTGATCTACCCTTATTTATTATAGAAATCATATGTCAGTTTGTTATCACTGTGGAAAAGGAATTCTCATGGGGAGATCTCACACCCATCATAGAGGTGTAGCGGGAGGCCGTTGGAAAAAAAGAGCGCCTAAAACCCAGAGAATCTTCCGGCCGAATCTCCAAAAAGTCCAGATCATGGAAGATGGAGACAAAATGACCGTAAAGCTTTGTTCAAAATGTCTGAAGAGAGTAAGGAAAGATGTCCGCGAGGGTGTCAGACCGTTTTTAACCCTGGTTACTTACCAAACAAAAACTCAGGAACAGCCGGTAGCGCAAGCTTCGTAATCATATCCTCTTCATCTTCACCAGCTTGTCACCATCTTCCTCATACAGTGTAACTTTTTGTTCCAGACACCTTTGTGTAAAAAGAATTCCCTTAAGATGGTCTATTTCGTGCTGTACGATAATGGAATTTAGGCCTGAGAACCACTCCTTGTGAGTTTGTTCATCCAAATCCTGCCATTCTACGAGGACTTTTTCCGTACGTTTTAAAGGCGCCCAGATACGGGGGACTGAAAGACAGCCTTCCATTTTTTCTTCATCAGGTTGGTCTTTTTTAGTTTTTGATTCACCCTTTTTTGCAGCCTTTTCTACATCTAGAATCTTTGGATTAATAAAGACCTGGGTTTCTACGGTTGGTTTTGCTTTTATGATAAAAAGAGCTACAGAATGTCCCACCTGAGGAGCCGCGAGTCCGACGCCCTGCGGATCTGATTGAAGGAGGAGTGTTTCTTCCATGTCGACTACCAGTTTTCTGATTCTCTTATCCACCTTGCCAATATGTTTGGTCGGAGCAGTGAGGACGGCGTGGGGGGCAGTTAGAATTTTAAGCATTTATCTATTTCTTTTTTTGTTGTAATACGATAAAGACAGTAAGAGTATGTTGAGGACAAATACGGTGAGAGCCATATATGGGAAGGTCATAAAGCCGTAATAAAAACTGTAGCCTTTGATGCAGGAGACGCCTACTACCGTAGGATCGCAGCCTGCCGGAAGTGCATTGGGGAAGAGATGAAGAGTGTAATGATAGGTTGACACCAAGCCCCCAATCGCATTCATAACGATAAGATATGGCGTCAGCACTCTCTCGTTTCGCAGGATAGACATATATAGAAGCAGTGGTTGAGGATACATTGCCAGTCTTTGGTACCAACAAAGTACGCAAGGTGGAAATTTTACTATTTCGGAGAGAAACAAGCTCGCCAGCATTGCAATAAGCGAAAGGAAAAATACGAGGTAATAACTTTTTGGCGCCAGGAATGCTACGAGTTGATTCCAAAGTCCATTCTTAAAAAGCTTGTGAGCAAGAAAGAGAAGGAGTGCGACAGCTAGTCCGACATTTCCCAATAAAGCAAGAGCTGCAATTAGATTTATGCCGACCTCTGTCATGAGGGATATTATATAATAGCATTTAGTAGTTAGCATTCAGTATTTAGGACCCTACATGCTATATGCTTAATGCTAAATACTCCATATGAGACTATCGCTTTGTATTGCTACGTATAACGAAGAGAGTTTTATTCACTTTCCTCTAGATTCTTCCTACGACTTTGTTGACGAAGTCATTATTGTTGATGGGTCGTCTACCGACGGTACCGTAAAAAAGGTCAAATCATATGGGAATAAGGTGAAGGTTTTTACTGAAGAAAACCCTCCGATGTTTCATATCAATAAACAGAAGGCGATAGAGCGTAGCGAAGGAGATTGGATTCTGCAGCTTGATGCGGATGAGGCCGTAACACCTGAACTTAAGCGTGAGATTCTGGATGTAGTAACAGGAGGTGCTGATAAAAAGACAGTAGCCTATTGGATTCCCCGGAAAAACTACTTCTTAGGAAAATTTCTGACCAAGGGAGGCGTTTATCCCGACTACACCATCCGTCTTTATAAAAAAGGGGCTGCTCATTTTCCCTGCAAGACAGTACACGAGAATGTAGAAGTAAAAGGCGCAATCGGTTATCTGAAGAACGACCTGCTCCACTATGCGGATCCTGACTTTGACCGTTATCTGAAGCGTTGGAGAAGGTATACGACTTTGGACGCAAGGATGTTGATCAAAGACAAACAGAAACCTGATCTACTCTCATATTTTATATTGAAGCCCATCAAATGGTTTCTCTCTACCTTCATCAGACATAAAGGTTTTATGGATGGATGGCAGGGGTTTGTCTTTTCCTTTATGTCTTCAATCCGCTTCTTCCGCATCTACACCGAATACCATCGACTTAGGAGCCGATCTTAAAGTCGACAATGTCACCTTCGCGCATTTCATAATCTTTTCCGACGATCTGTACTTTACCTTGTTCACGTGACCCCAACCAACCGTTTGCCTGTTTGAAGTCTTCATAAGTAGCAATGTCTGCTTTGATGAATTTCTTCTCAAAATCGGTATGAATTACTCCCGCTGCTTGTGGAGCGAGCGTGCCTTTTGTGATAGTCCAAGCACGTACTTCTTTTTCTCCGCCCGTCAGAAACGATATAAGATTTAGGGTCTCATAGGCTTTCTTTATAAGGTCATTTAAGGTCGTTTCAATAAGGGGATTGAATAAGAGAAAATTGTCAGTCTTTATGAATTCTTTCACTTGCCTTCCTGTTTCTTCCTTATTTTCAAGCTGTTCGATGGAGCAGTTTACGGCAAAAATCACAGGTTTTGCAGTGAGCAGATTTAGATGGCGGATCATCTCTTTTTGTTCGCTACTTAATCCTTGAGCGCGTATCGGGACTCCTTGATTTAGCTTTTCCCTTACAGATACAACTACTTCATACAGAGCTGTTTCTTCTTTTGAAGCATTTGCTCTCGGTTCTTTTTGTTTTTGGAGTGTGGAGAGGTCTGCAAGCATAAGCTCTTCTTCGATGATTTGCATATCTTCTTGCGGATTCACCCGGTTTGCCACGTGGATGATATCTTTGTCTTCAAAAAGTCTTACTACATGTACAATCACGGAAACCTCACGGATATGAGAGAGGAATTGATTGCCCAGTCCTTCTCCTTTTGAAGCTCCTTTTACTAGGCCTGCGATGTCATAGAATTCCACGATTGCAGGAACGATTTTACTGGTTTTGACGATTTCCGCAAGGACGGGAAGTCTCTCATCGGGTACTTCGATTACTCCAACATTTGGGTCAATGGTCGCAAATGGGTAGTTCGCCTCAAGAGCAACTTGTTTCTTCAAAAGTGCATTAAATAGGGTAGATTTTCCTACATTCGGAAGCCCCACAATTCCCACACTCAAATTAGCCATAGATTATTATAGCAGTACTTAATTATCTTGAAGTAAAGATGGCTTTAGTAGGGAGGTGTGAAGAACCATTTTCCTTCTCCTGTCCGCGCCAGTGTTCCCGTACAATTGTCTCTCCATCTTCAAGGGTGACCTTATGGTTTTTCGCATAAGCGACCGCTTCTTTTGTTGCATGATAGCCCCCAGGAAGACGACGGATGTGCCATGTAACTTTATGTTTGTCTACAAACCTTTTCCTTCCGGAGTCTTCTCGAGGCGGATATTCGTCAGGTTTGGCGCGGGGGACCACAAGTGTTTTATAGGGAATCTCTTTGATTTTCCCTTTCTTTTTGTCCATTAGTTCTTCTTCTATATCTACAACAGAAGGTCCTTTTTTAACCAGCTCCGGTCTCTCTGTTAACTCTAGAAAACGGGCAAGATTAAAAAGTCGCAAAAGTTCATACAATCCTTCAGCGCCTTTCCTTTCAAATACCCTTCGGATAGGTACAGAATCTACTCCTGTTTTTAAATCTCCGTTGGAGTCTACGCCAAACATAACCTGTAGTCCATCTATATGAAAATGGTATGAGCTGATTGTGCGGCTTTTATTTCCTACAAGTTCAACTTCCGGTGTTTGAACTTTGTCCGGCGTATATGTAAGGGCAACGTATCCCAACATATCACGGGGAAGTATCTGATTTGCAGGATGATCGATACTCAAGCGCTCGTCAAAAAAGGTAAAAACCTCATCTTTCTCCAGAAAAAGAGGAGATGGCGCAAAGCAGTTTTTTAGTCCATATCCACGTGATTCATATAATTGGTCCAAAATCTCGTCTCCTGCCTCTCGGATACTATCGGCATCAAGACTTTTTATATCAATTCTTTTTTTCATTTTGGCGATCCACTCATACACGGTTTTAATTTCTCTCATTTTTATCTCAAGGTGGCTTAATTTCGGGTAGTACCATGCGGCTTCAGTGTCGGGTAGTCGGCCTGCCTGAATTCTCATCATTGCCAGATATCGGTCAGATACCTTTTCTGCATGATCAACTGCGAGATTTGCGACTAGATTGCCTTGTATGCGATTGATTGTATATACGCTTCTTGGCTTAGTTCGTCTTTCAAGTGGAATATGTATTTCACGTAGAGCACTCATTAAATCTAAATATGCAGGAATTGCTCGACGTCTGCTTAATCCTGCTATGTATGTGTCATAGAGATCGTCGGATAATTGAAGCTCTGTTTCAAAGTCCCGAGGACCACGGGTGAGAAAAGCAAGACGTACTCGATCGTGCAAATCACCTTCGAGATCAAAAGTGGTGGGTTCCGGATATATGACCCAGCGATGGTCTCCAAAGATCTTTTTTACCAAAGGATTCTGGATTTCAGATTGCTTTACCTCGACACGCTTATCACGCTCTCCCATAACCAAAGTTTATATTATTATAGGATATAAGTCAAGCCTAAAATTACCTTATTTAGGCGATGGATTACTATTACGACACCACCTGAACCGTAGGAGGATTGGTCAGTTCAAAAAGGCATTATTTCGTTCTTCGGGTCACAAGGAGTAGGTAGGATTGTGGATTGACGATTCCCACACTTAAATTAGCCATAGATTATTATAGCAGTCCGTTTACGCAACGGTGCGGGCGACGAGGGAGTTGTTTGTAAGGTCATATCCGTTAAAATCAAATCGTTCAGATAAATTAGCGCTTTCATGATAATAATTACGGAAATGATTAATGGTCTGACTGTAATTCGACATCGCGCTAGTGTTTCCAGGTATCAATACTCTTTTTTTCCCTCTCTGTTTGGCAAGGTCAGCCATCTTGTCTAAAAATTGTTCGATGAATTTACTCATTTCGTAATCGTGCTCTTTTGGGACATCAAATCCTCTAACCATAAGCGCACCTTCACCATCTTCAGTATCAACTTCAAACACGAGAACTGATCCGATAAATTTCGGGAGTTTGGTAACTGGATCAACCGTGACAAATTTATATGGGACTACTTCTCGGTTACGAAGTAGAGGATAGACTGCTGTATAGCAAACGTCGGCCAGATATCCTGACATCTCACCGATAAATCCCCGGTCCGGAATAGCTTTTATTTCCAAATTAGTTTGGCCTCCTGAAATTTGAAAGCGTTCAACTGCCTCTTTGAGTCTAGAGTAGTATGGTTCAAAAATATCTCTCAGTTTTTCCTTGTTAGCGCGCATCGCCTCTGCGGTTTCCGGAGGCCAATACTCCTCGAGCCCTCCTTTAACATTGATGACATGCTCATGAATTGGATCCTTAATCAAATCTACTACCGACAGTATTTGTTGGGGCAATATATTATTAGGAGGTTGTACTGAGGATAGAATAGATGTAATTTGATCCTTCAGGTGTGGGTTTTGTAGAAATATCTTTTTAAAAATAAGCCCTCTTAAGATACCGTTCATTTCAGGGCGTTCGCTCTTATCCATCTTCATAGCAACGACAGCACTCATGAGAGAATCCATTGAATCAACTCCATCGAGACTGTTATAGTAGGTTTGGAATCGAGAAAGTTCTTTTTCTAAGTGCTCTTTTTTCTTCCCATCGGCTTCCTTTAGAGTTTCTTCAATCTTTTCAAGCTTATTTCTTAAGAGTCCCTTAACATCTGGTTTGATATCTTTATATTTAAGAATAGAACGCAAGCTTTTCTGAATGTCGTGATACAACACATGGAAATCATCAGCTACTTCCGATGAGTCAAATTTTATCTTTACCTCTTGTAATAGGATAGTTTCTGGCTTATAACCCTCGGGCAGAGGACTTATCCTGCCCTCTTCCATATCTTTCTCAAAATCCGAGATGATTTCCTGAAACGAATGTCTGCCATTATCAAAACGGTGAGAGGCTTTACCGGTGACCACCCGTAGATTGGCCAGCTCAAAAGCGGTTAGTTGAGAGGGATGAAGAATGGGTTCTTCTCCGTAGGCTAATACTTTCATTCGCTCCATTGCGGCAAGAAGATCTGCTTTGGTATCAATTCCTTTTCCTGCGATGTCTGCCGGGAGTTCTTTAATTAGTCCTTTTTCAAGAAGCGTAAGTTGTTTAAAGTAGTGAAAGACATGAAGATCTTTACTTAATCCAAATTGTTCAACGTATTCGGCAACGATTTCCATATCTCGTGTAGTAAAAGTAAAAAAATCTTTATAGTTTTGATTGCCCTTAAGTAGAAACTCCATAAATTGAGATGCTCGATCGTACTCATTGTGCAAAAATGCATTTCGACGCTCATCAGACTCAGTGGGTAGGGCCTTTAAAAATCTTTCAACTACTTCTTCACCCAATGCGTCTTTCCATTCCTGTTTACCTGCTCTTTCACAAAATACCTCTGGGGCCTCCAGCGCCCATTGGCGTAGCCCCTCATCTCCATAAATCTCTGTCCATTCCGTTCTTGTTGCAGTCTCTATAAATTTGTCTTTTGCTTCCTCTTTCCATTTTTTCATTCCTTCATTTCCAAAGGCGGCTCTCCATTGATCAGCGCCTGCAACGCTGATAAATGCCGATCTGTTTACTTCCAACACCGTCCTCATAAGTAGGGGATAATGTTCATTTGCACCTACTAAAGGCTGAGATTGTTCGAATCCCGATCTAACCTCACCCTCCGGGAAAAATTTAGCGTAGTTTTTTACGAGAAACTCTATTTGATCATATGAAAGATCTGAAGTTAAGGCGAACTTATAAAAATTTACTTGATTCATAGTAAGATGATATTCGTCAGGTACAAACTGGGACTCTGTAATTTTTTTGCTTACAAATGCCATTTTTTTAAGACTTGCTATTGCGCGATCCCGTTCATCAGGAGTTATATCTTTTTTATTCAACGTTTCCAAATCAGCATCCAAAATACTCGCTTTTTTATTTCCTATATATTTGTCTGTGTACTTGACTGCGCTTGGGATTCTATAAAAAGCATTTCTTTCCTCCTCTGTAAGGATGCCGGCGTCTTTTAATCCATTTTCATCTATGTGGACACTTTGCGCGTTAAGAAAATCGACAAGTTGGGGATCGTCAGAAACAGACGTAAGCCCCAAATGTAACGGGATCATAAATCTATTTTTAAACCTCCACTCAAGTTCAAATAAATCTTTTTGTTCGCCAGACAAACGTCTTTCATTAATCTTCAATTCTCTTAGCTCGTTTTCAATAGATTGCAACTCCGGATAAGTATCCATCGTTTTTGCGACTATCTCGTCCCAGTTTCCTTTTTCCTTCATCTTGAGAAGCGCGTGCATGGCATTGTTATCTTTCGAGAGTCTTGTGTAACGTCCCATACTTCCATATTCGTCTGTTTTTCTGGTATCAAAGGCATTTATCGCGATCAAACGTCTTATGACAAAAGGAGTAGGATTGCGAGATAAATACTCAATTGCGAGTGAAGGTTCTGCTGCATAATACCGCTCGTCCCAATCTGCTCCGCGATAAGCCCGTCTCTCCTCGAAGCATATCGACATAGCGTCGTCATCAACCTCCTGTTTTATTCGGTCGAGAATATCTTCATCAAAGAATTTACGAAAGACGGTGGTTTTTTCTTTCCCACGCATTCCTGAAAGAAGTGCAAGACGATCCTTGATGAGGTTATTAACGGGAAAACCCATCTTAACGAACTCGTAGTATCCAAGACTGTGAAATTCACGTGCAAAGTTATACGCCGGATTATGTTCGATCACCCCGTCTAAGCGATACTGCTTTAGTACTTCTTCGCACTGATCCTTGAGGGGGTTATATTTTTCCTTCTTTTCTTGGTACTCTGATTTGTCAGCTCCCTTCAGTTCAGCCTCGTACTTTTTATAATCAAAATACGCTTGATGGGCTTCTTGTAATTCTTTATCAGAAAGCGCAGGATTTATATACTTCATGATCTCTACTCCTTCCGGGGTCTCAAAAACTTCTGTATAGTAATCATAGAAAACTGTTGTGCTCGCATCTCTTAAGTCGCGAATTTCTTCGCGGGTTTCTTGCGGAATCTGATGCCATTTCTTTCCGGCTGTGTTTTTTGCAATCTCCTTTAATTGTCCGCGAATTTCATCCAGGCGCGCCCTGTAAGGGTCTTTGTGATCTTTGACTTCTATCTCTGTGTAATTTTTTGGGTTGTCCTTATCCTTGGAATCTTGGGGAGGTTGGTTAAAAGAGGCGAGCTTGTCGAGCACTTTTTTGGTTGGATCAGATTGTTGAGGAGCTGGCTTTTCAAGAACCGCAGTAGGAGTACCTTCACGAGGCTCAGCCATATTATTTAATCCTAACAAATATCACGTAAAGATGTGAGATAGTAGGATCAATTCAAAAGGCAGGATTGCGGATCGGCGATTCCTATTTTGAGATTCATGATATGCTATTATAAAGTATGGTTAGCAAGAAGCCAAAAAAGTTTTGGTGGTTACTGCTTCTCCCGCTCTTTATTGTCTTTTTCTACATGGTCATGGGGATTGTCTTTTCGGGGCCGCCTACTCAGGAAGAGTTAAGCGAAAAGTTCATAGTAGTAAACCCGCTTGATCTTTCGCAAATAAGAGGATTTTCCAAATACAGAAGCTGTATGGGACACGATTATCGCGCTCCATTGGTTTCAGGCCCAAAGGAATCCACACCTCGTTCAATGAAGCATTACATAAAAGTGAAGGAAGAGTTAATGGGCAAAAACGGTGTCGTAAAAGCGATAGCACCTTTTGATGGTAAGATTTCTAACATTGAAAAAAGGGATCCAGAACGTACCTCCACCGATCAGCAGATTTGGTTGAGTCCCAACGCAAACGATGCTTCGCCAAGATTATGGCATTTTGTCTTTTTTCACATAGATCTTAGAGACGACCTTAAGGAAGGGTCTGTGGTAAAGGCAGGTGAAACTATTGGTACCGCAACTTTGGCAAGAGGACCTGAGAAAACTACCGACAATTTTGATATGGCTGTCAAATTTACACGGCCTATGGCAGAGCCATCCATAGATGAACCATTTGCGCATATGTCAGACGAAGTATTGTCAGAATATCGCCAATACGGCATAACTCCGTCTAACGTCATAATTTCAAAGGAATACCGAGATCAGAATCTTTGTCCAACGATAGATAAGGTTGTAGGAGGAGATATCTATTTCCCACCAAACACCGATCCCAACGATATAGTCTACTTACAAGAATCTCTTTAAAGCGAGGTGTCTCACAAATGCTTCTTGAAGAAATTTACTGTGTTTTGCATCGCTTGGTTGAAGGTTGAGCCCGATAGATTATGTCCTCCTCCCGGATATTCATTAAGCTCGTGAGGAACTGATGTTTTATCTAAAAGAGAATTGAGGTTCCGCGAATATTGTATTGAAACCACATTGTCATCTATCGCATGATTGAGTTGAAGCGCTCCTTTTAAATCGCTCAAGTAATTAGTCGGCGCCATCTGTTTCCAAAAAGGACTTTCAGGAGTAAAGTCTCCGTACAGATCTCGCAATCTTTGGCGCCTTTGTTGACGTTGCGAGGTTTGTTCCGGCGGACGATAACTTCCATCATCAATCCCGTATTCCTGCATATCGCCATAGGTGTATACAGCACCTGCCCAGATTACTACAGCCGGTATCTCAGGTTTTACAGCAGAAGACCGGAGTACTACGTTTCCCGCCATGCTGTGACCCCAAAGTCCTATTTTTTTCGGATTTACGAGATCTGAATTTTGAAGAGCGCTATATGCATTTAAGGTATCGACGATATAGTCACCGGAAAAATATGCGCCGCTTGCCTCACCCTCAGAGTTTGCATGTCCTCTCAGGTCTATCTTAAATACTACAAATCCATTAGAAGCAAGATAATCGACATACGACGAGTACTGGGTTAAGGTCTGATATTGCGCAGGTGGAATATAGCCATGGAGAAAAACAATCGCCGGCCAGCCGCCTGCAGGTTTCGGTCCTTTAGGCTCGGTAAAGACTCCGTTAATCTTTAATCCGTCGGAATCATAACTCGTAAGATATGAGGTGTAGTTTCCGTTTTCAGAAACTTTTTCTAGCGCTCCCAACTGACTTTTGTATTCTCTTGCTCGAAGGTAGGGGATGGTCAGCTCTTGAAAAGGAAAAGGTGTCGGCGTGGGTCCTGAGACCGCTGTATTTATCTGTTTAACCGTTGACTCTAGCTGAGTTACAACGTTAGATTTTCCACCGGTGATCTGAGAGTAGAGTAGAAACAAAAGACCTGTCACAATAACTCCGGCACCAATAAATATGAGTTTTCGCATAAACGTAAGAACTCAATTGTACCTCATATCCGATGTTTATAATATGCTATGCGTTATAAAAAAGGATTGGTCGTGGGGAGATTTCAGCCGTTTCATAAAGGACACCTCTATCTCATAAAGCAGGCGCTTGAGAAAGCTGAAGAATTGATAATCGTCGTGGGAAGCAGTAATAAAAATGACGAGAGAAATCCGTATAGTTTTACAGAAAGAAAAAAGCAGATTGAAGAGGTTTTAAAGAAACATAAGTTATTGGAAAAGATAAAGAAGATCACCCCTCAACCAGATCATCCGGATGACGGCGTGTGGTTTAAAAATCTAAAAAAGAAGATAGGTGAGTTTGACGTTGCGTTCGGTAACAATGAATGGGTAAACGGAATTCTTGAAAGTGCGGGACGCGAAGTTATTCGGGTTCCGCTTTATAAACGCCACATCTATGAGGGTACAAAGATACGGAAGAAGCTAATTCATCCCAATTAACCTCTTTCTTTATTACACAAGTCTTACGTGAACCTTACGTTATTTTTGGAGAACAATCTTATAGTTAACTTTATGAAAGAAGTAATGAAGAGTATATTGCTGGCAGTAGGAGCGCAGAAAGTCTTCATGGACATCCTTCCGTTTTTTTTGACATTTTCAAACTTCTTAGGAGCTGTAGTTTTCTCAGTGTATATAATAATGAATATATACGCAGTCATTCTTTTCTCACAATATATTTATGCGGTTTGGCATCAACCACTTGACTACATTAAAGACTTCTTTAGCCTGCTTTTCCACCGCCTGCAACGGGAATTCAATACCTTTCGTAGATCTTCAGTGCGTACCACATTAGGAAGGCGAATAGTCCATGCTCATGCGGGTTCTTGACATGAGAGCAATTTTTTATTATCGTAAAAGTATGCTACGAAGAATCGGATATTTTCTCATCCCTTCGTTATTTGTGCTTCTGGCAATGACAGCTTACGGTCAGGATACTTCTTCTGAACCAAACCTTGATACCAGCGGTACTCCTTCCAAACAAAACAGCCGTACCATCCGTGTAAATGCCCAGGAAAAGAAGCAGGCAGCCCAGGAAAGACTTACAGCTCTAAAGGAAAAAAGGGCAAGCTTCAGCGCATCTCTTAGAGAAAAGAAAGAAGAGGCTTTGACATTAAGAAAACAAAAACAACAAGATCTTCAAGAAAAACTGCAAACATTTAAAGACGAGCAAAAAAAAGCAAGAATAGAAAAAATAGATGAGAAACTTGCTCAAATCAACACGAGAAGAACAGATCGTTGGGTAGAGGCATTAGAAAAGCTCGCAGGTATAGTCGATAGGCTTGATGCAAAGGTTGCTACTGCAGAAACTGAAGGGAAGGACGTAACGACCGCAAAATTAACTATAGAAGATGCGAGAGATGCTATTGCAACAGCGCAAAGTACCGTAAGCTCCCAGGCAGGTAAAGACTATACTGTTTCACTTACAGACGAGAGCACTGCAAAAAACCTCGTGGGAAAGACCGTAAGCGGTATGCAGGCTGATTTACGCGCAGTTCACAAAGCTATCATCGACGCAAGAAAAGCAGTTATGACGGCTGCAAAAGAGGTTAAAAAATTGAATGCGCCTAAGACTGAAGAGGGAGCTACAGAGTCAGCAATCACTCAATAATATGAACAACGCAACACCGCTACCGGATCTTCCACAAACACCAGAAACAAAAAAACCTCCGATAAATAAGGCGCTGGGCGTCATATTAGGCGTCCTTGTGGTTGCTCTGATAGGTATTGCTGCGGTTTTCGTAAGCGGAATGTATCAGAAGCCTGTAGAACCTACTCCTTCTTCTCAAACAATAATTCCTACTGTTTCTCCAACACCTGCAGATGAGGAAGAAGAAGCAGAAGCCGTAGACACAGGTGATGTAGAGCAGGATCTTGAAGACGTAGAAAAAGACGTCAACGCGCTCTAAACTCGCATTTAGGCCTTCGCATTTCGCATGTAGGATTTTACCCTAAATGCCATATGCTAAATGCGGAATGCTAATATATAATTGCTCTCATGAAAGTTGTTTCCCAAAATACCCATACAATTACCCAAAAGGACAAAAGCGTAAATAGGCTTCTTGATCAGTACATTCCTTCAGTGAAGGAGCAATCGGTTGTGGTCGTCACCTCTAAAATCGTGTCAATCTGCGAAGGAAGCATTATTCCCATCGGCTCAGTAGATAAAGATAAGTTGATCCGAGAAAATGCGGATTTCTATACAGACCGAGGGGACAGTCAGTATAACGTCATGCTTACTGTCAAAAATGGGATCCTTGCTGCTGGAGCGGGCATCGACGAATCCAATGGCTTTGGACATTACATATTATGGCCAAAAGACGCCCAAAAAAGCGCAAACTCCATCCGTGAATTTCTAGTTAAAAGATTTAAAGTCAAACATGTTGGTGTTGTTATTTCAGACAGTAGGACTTCACCGTTGCGCTGGGGAACTACAGGTATGGCCATTGCACATAGCGGATTTCAGGCACTCAAAGACTATATAGGCTCAAAAGACATCTTTGGTAGAGAGTTTCAGTTTGCTAAGCTAAACGTAGCAGACAGTCTCGCTGCAGCAGCAGTACTGACGATGGGTGAAGGAAAAGAACGGGCACCTATTGCTGTCATTGAGGACCTACGATATATAAAATTTCAGACGCGTAACCCGACCAAAAAGGAATTGGAAGATCTTCGGATTGAAATAAAAGATGATTTATATGCCCCTATTCTGACCAAAGCGGGGTGGAAAAAGGGTGGAAGATCGCGTAAGGATATGCTATAGTTAAAATTATGGACGACAGAAGATCTTCAAAATTCGGACTCGGATTACTGCTCGGTGCCGTTGGTGGTGCGCTTGCCGGAATATTTTTATCCCCCAAATCAGGAAAGGCTATGAGAAAAGACGCTAAGAAAAAGTATGATGAGCTTATGAAATTAATGAAGGATAAAGAAGTGGATAGAAAAGTCAAAGCAATCTTTGGTAATGTCACCACGGAATCAAAAAAACTCTATGAGCAGGTAAAAGAAGAGCTTGTTTCCAGACTTGCTCAGATGAAGAAAGATATTGATAAAAATACATACGTTAAACAGGTTGAAAACGTTGTAGACAGCCTCAAAAGTCCACTTTCCAAACAGTCAGTAAGCGCTGCTAAAAAACTTAAAGACTCACTGTCCAAAGATTGGACAAAGCTCGAAAAATCTCTCAAAAAACCGAACTAAAGCCTCTTGACAGGCAACTTCTCCAGTGGTATCTTCAAACTAAGTGGCTAAAAAGAAATCCAAAGTAAGGCTCCGCCCTATCTTACTCCTCCTACTTACTTCCTTAATCGCTATTGCCGTTATCGCAATAGGATACAGTAAAACTTTTGGATCAAGCGCAAAGAACAAGAAGAAATGCTCTCGTCTTGAAAGATTGTTCGAAAGCTGCGATACGTGGGTTACAAAGGGAGCAGCAGGATCTCCAATGGGTATCTTAGATGTGCCGTCAGGAGAATCCTTACCAACGGTGGGAAAAAACTCAATATGCAGGTTAAACGGCATTTTAGAAGCACATTGTCAAAAAGGGTTGCAGTGTAAAGGAAGCCCAAAAGGCAAATGCAAATAAAGCGCCGTCAAAAATCAACTAAATCCTCTTGACAGTCTATTTATATAATGTTACCTTCAAGCTAAGTGGCTAAAAAGAAATCGAAAAAGAACCTTCGCGCCCTTCTCCTTTTACTTCTAGCAGGTTTAATCATAATTGTTGTCGTAGCAATCGGCTACAGACAGATATTTGGTTCCAAAGCGGCATCGAGATGTTCTACTCGCCTTGAAAGGTTGACAGAAAGAGACTGTGGAGGTAATGAAGGAACAGGAGCAGTAGCGGGCACGGTCGATAGTGGATCTAGGGGATGTGGGCCCAATTGCGCTGGTGTCATAGATGAGGGGGGCGCAGGAAAATCATCTGAGCGGCCAACAGTCGGAAAAAACGGAATTTGCAAAGAAGACAATAAACTGGTAGCTTTTTGTAAACAGGGGTTGCAATGTAAAGGTAGCCCCAGAGGTAAATGTAGATAATCTTATTATGGAACCAGGAAACGTTGAGATAAAAAAACCAGTAAAGACCGGCATTAAAGAGAAAATCCAGCGTTTTATAAAGCCCAAAAGAACAGAGAATAAAGGGAGAGGTGACGTATTTTCTTCCCTAAAAGAAGACCATGAGCTTAATGCAAAAGAACGTGTCCAGATGCAGCTTTATCTTAAAGATATTGCCGGTGCTGCGAATGTCCAAGAAGCGCTGGATCTTTTGAGAAGCGGGAAGGTCAACGAGAACATCGTAAGAGTATGGGTAGAACGTGGTACAGCGGACGGAGATTATTTTGAAGCGATAAGAGCTGGATATCCTCAATTCGAGGACCTATTTCGTACTATAGAAGCGAACGATACGAATATTGCTGCACGTAAAAAATTGGAAAGCATTGTTCAAGGAAAATAATTAAACCTTCCTTCCGTATTTTTCTTTTGAAAGCTGCATTATCTTATCCTTGTTCTCGTTTTTAAGCTTAGGAAGGGGAAGTGTTTTGGCAGGAAATGGCGCAGAGGTCATGTCGTCAATCGAAAGCTTCAGGACAATCTCATATTTACCTAAAGAGACGAGATCATTTTCAGAGTAAATCTCGGCAAATTCCTTTGTAAGAATCTCGGCATCGCGTGCTCCAACCACAAATGATATGAGTGTTCCGACATTGCCAAAGATAGCCATCTGGACTTCCTCATCAAGCTGTTCAATGTATTGATTGGCCAAGGTAAGACAGAGACGGTATTTTCTCGCCTCAGAAAGAATCTTGATAAATGAGGTAGTGGCAAAGTTTTGAAACTCATCGACATAGAGAAAAAAGTCTCGTCGCTCATCCTCTTTTTGATAGGAGCGGTTCATCGCAGCAAGCTGAATCTGCGTGATTATCATCGCACCAAGAAGGGCCGCATTGTCTTCGCCGAGCTTACCCTGCGAGAGATTCAGGATCAATATCTTCCCGTCATTCATGATCTTTTCAAGGTCAACCGAAGACTTGGATTTTCCGATGATGTTTCGTATCATTTTTGAGGATACAAACTGTCCGACCTTGTTTTGAATAGGGGACACAGCCTCGGCTCTCAGCTTATCAGACATTTTTTCAAACTCCTTTTCCCAAAAGTTTTTTATGACAGGATCGGTGACATGTTCGGTTACTACCTTTTTGCGGTATTCTGCATCAGAAAGAAGCTTGAGAACGTCTACAAGAGTCGCATCCGGTACCTCAAGAAGCGCTAAAATAACGTTTCTTAAAATATACTCAAGTCTCGGACCCCAGCTGTCGCCGTAGATTTTGTAGAAAATAGATACAATTCCTGAGGCTACTAGATCCTTATGCTGCTTATTCCTGACTTCAAGAATGTTAAGTGAAAATGGCCTTTCAGTGTCAAAGGGCTCAAGATAGACCACGTCTTTCATCCTGCGTTTGGGAATGTAATCTAAGATTGTCGAGGACAGATCTCCGTGAGGGTCAATTATAGCTACTCCACGGCCACGGCGGATATCATCTATGGCCATATTGGCCACAAGGGTTGATTTTCCGGCTCCGGTTTTACCCACAATGTATACATGCTTTCTCCGGTCAGGTGTTTTGACACCCATAACAGACTCTTTATTTTTAAACTCGGTTTGAGCAAAGAAATTGACATCATCCTTTTCTTTATCGGTGAAATCCTGGGCTACCGGAATATTCTCTGGAGGCTCTCCTGACAATGTCTTTCCCCATGCTATGTTTCTGATTCCTGAGAGTAAAAAGCCCGGTGGATGCCAGAGCGTGGCAAGCTCCTGAGCGTTTAGAATCTGTCTCTCCCGTTCAAAAAAATAGGACGATCTTTTCTTCACTCGTTCAAGAAAGTTTTTCTTAAAAAGACGCTTTTTTTTGAAAACCAGTTGATTTCCTTCACCGAGCGAAAAGTTTCCGAAGGTGCCTGCAAGATTGCGCAAGTAGGACATAGTGGGTTTGGTGTCAGAGGTCGTAATGATGCGGATAAGACTTCGTCCTCCTTGAAATGCAGCCTTCTTCATAACCGTCATCTTCTGAGGGTTTAGGCCGTATTTGTCGGCTGTCGCATCATAGGCCATTTTCTTTGCTGCTTCCACTGCTTGATCCTGCCAAGCAAAAGTTGCAGGATCCACGAGAATCTGGATCGCCATCTTGATATCAGCCGGCTGTTTTGATAAAAACCCGATCAGTGACGAAAGAGGATCAATATCCTTAAAATCAAAATATGTCTTTATGGGAAAATAAGAGTAGGAGTTTAGAACGAGCTCACCCTCAGAGACATGCTTGGACTTTAAGATGATATTCATCGGATCCGTTGTTTTTTTCAACAGGGATTGTGGATATGATGATGTTACAAGGCTTTGAACAAAGGTATCGGATTCGGAAGGCGCGGTAATATAAAAATAAATAGTTTGGTTAATAAGGTAGAGCTCAAATGAATAGGTTTTAGGCTTTAAAAGAGGTCTTTTCCACAGTGGAATATAGGGGTAGGAGAGAAGCGAGGCAAATATTTGGGTGGCTGATTCTATTGGGGTTTCGCTGTCTTTAGGATTTCGAATCTGAAAGTGTGAGAGATTCTTCATATAAAAAGTATACTGATAATTAATTAAGATTTGTCCCGTTTTAATAGGATAAATAATAATGTCCCCGCAAGTAGTCCTAAACCCAGATATTCAAGATACTGCGGCCAGAACACGATAGAAATTTTCCCGCTTAAGCCATCCAGTACCCAGCCGTTTGCCCAGTTGTTTATCAGGACATGTCGCTTCAATTCTTTCCCATTTCGATATGCTTTCCAACCATTATCAAATGCCTGGTTGAGAATGATGACACCGTTTTTTTGAGCGGGTGAAACCGTGTAGTTACCGTAGTTTTTCTTTTCAGCCGTAAAATCATTAAAAAACTGTGCTTGTCGCACCTCATCTCCCTTTTTCAAAAGTGCAAGATTCTTAAGAACTTCATAAGGAAATGCATATATTTCAAGTCCGTTTACCTGATTTACCGAAGGAAAGTTTTTATACGAATTGCTCTGGAATGTGAAGCCGTAACCCACACCGTATTGAAATTTCGGACTTAGGAAAAAATATTCCTTGTCTAATTGCAGTCTGTCTTCAAGATAACTTTGTTTTTTTGTACTATCGATTATGTAAAAGAAGAGATTTCTTCCCTCGACCGTCTTGCTTTGTACCGTCACAAGATATCCGTATCTTTGTTCTAAATAAGGGTCACCGTAGCCAAAACATGCAATGGCTCCGTCTCTTGCTTCCACCTGAAAGCCATCTGGAGTCGACTGTTTATTAATCTTTCCCTCGGATTGTTCACAGTTTGCTACTTTTGTTTTTGAGGGGTCAAACTGCGATACAAGAACCTTGGGAACCCGTGCGGAAATAGTGTCCTTTCCTAATTCGATCTGATAGCCCACATGGTATGTTTTTACCCCGCCCGGAGAGTTGAGAAGCATTTCATAGATTCCTGCGGAGGAGGTTGAGGTTCTATATTGATTCATATCAACATCAAGAGGAGCCTTTAATACGAACTCTTTTTCGGTTTCGGTGAGCTTCCATTTTCTATTTGCACGTGTCTGACTCATAAGATTTCTAAAGGGGTAATGTAGTTGTGGGTTAGCATCGGTCAAGTAGCCATGCGTTTGTTCGTAAACGGTGTCACCATACTCAGCGTTGACCTCAGGCCCCACAGATGGCAGGTGAGAGGCATGAGAGATGAAGTCCTGAGTCTTATGGGGAAGAGTTACCTGGTAGATGTCAAGGTACTTTCCGGTCCTCACGCGCACCAACTCCGGTGATCTGCGCAAAAGATCTTCAAGGTTTTCATACTGAAGACTTCTGCTTATCGAAGAAATCGGAAGGTACGACTTATCCAAGAGGACATATTCAACATTATATTTCTGCAGAGTATTTACAAGAGCCACTCTGTCTTCTGCCTCCACCGCAGCTTTAAGCTCCCAAAAGTACCGTTCGCTCGGAGCGCTCCAAACATCAAAGGCGCGTGCCAGTATCGGCTGTTCAATTCCATACCACAGAAATCCTGAGCCGTTATAGCCCCAGCTGTGGTAAAACCAGCCCCAGAATGTATAGTCCGGAAGAAGGGCAATCCTCTTGTTTTTATCCTGACCTTTAAAATAATCTACTGCCTCAAGATATTCCGAGGGAACACGAATTTTCATTGACGGTGAAAAGAAATATCCTCTGAATGTCGGAAGAGAGTAGAGGAAGATAAGTCCGATGACAATATATGGCGCAATATTTCTTCCTTGTCTTGAAAGCTTTTTGCCAAGAAAATCTATACCTTGCGCAAAGAAAAAACTTGAGACCAAAGAGTAGAGCACTATAAATTTAGTAAAAGGAGAACGAAAGACCTGATTTATGAGAGGGTTGCTACGGAAAAAACCGCCCAACTCTCTAAAAATAGGAGTGGCAGAAAGAAGCGCTACGGCACAAACTCCATAAACAAACAGGTAGTTTTTATTTCTCAATCCACCAGTAAATAAGCCTAAAAGAACGACTGCAGACAAAAGATAAGAGACAATCATAAAAGGAACTTGTTTATAGTGATCGTGCCATTCCAGAAATAGTTGTTGCTTGTTGGATCTGTAAAGATCAAAGTAAAATCCTTTAAGAGTGATAAAGTCGGGGACCGTTCCCTTTTCCAGATTCTGATAAAAGACATCCTCGGTAGCGAGTTGATTTATCTTTGCCTGTTGGACAACGCTTCCGTTTGCTTTTACAAAATAAAGTTGTGGAAAGAGCCAAAAAGCATTGACCATAAACACTACAGTAAGCAAAATCCCTATTTTTTTTAGCGATTCAACAGATCTGTTTTTCACCATATATGCCAAGGAAAAACAGAAAAGCGTAAGACCATAAACTAGAAAAAGTGTCTGAAGATAAGCCTGTGGAGTAGCAAGGAAATTAATAAGCATAAACAATAGAAGGTTTTTTTTAGTCAGCTTTTCGTTGAGGGCTTTTTGAAATATCCATAGCTCCCATGGAAGTGCCGCAAAAAACCAGGAAAACGGTTCAAAAGGAACGTAGAAAATCTGCAGAGTTCCAAGATTCAACATATAAAAAAGTGCTCCCGCCAAGGAAGCTTTTTCATTTACCGGTTGTTTTAATCTGAGAAGTTTAAGTGCACCGATTGCACCCACTGCAAGCAGTGCTGTATGGATGAGATATCGTATCAAAGATTGGGGTACAAAAAGAGAGAGGATTCCAGTTAATACAGCCCTTACTAAATCAGAAGCGTGTGCCATTCCTCCAACCAAACCTAAGCTTTGATACTCTTGCCAGACCGCAAAAAAAGCACGCTTTATCGCAAGTGCCGGATTAAGTTCGGTCGAGAGATGATCCCACCCGATAAGATACGTGTTGGGCTTAACATTTAGTACGAAAATACCCACCGCAACCACGACAAGAGAAATCACAGAAAAGTACCGTTTTAAGAAAGATCTCATTATTGAGAGAGAACTTGTGCGTATTTTTTTCCTATACGTTCCCACGAGCGGGCTTCTTTCATAGTCTTAGAAAAGCCTACTGTTTTTTCAAGGTTTTTTCTAATCCAATTCATTTTTTCGTAGAAGTCTTCCTTATTAAGTTTAAAGACAAGATTGCTTTTGGATACGGGGTTTTCTCTCAATGATTTTTGAAAATCATTACTATCAAAGTATCCTTCAAGTGCCTTTGAAAGAAGTACGGGTTTTTCAAACGAGAACGCAATGGAAAGTGGACCTGAGGAAGACATGAAGGTTTTGTACGGAAGTACAACCAGATCACAGGCAGAAAAATATAAAGGTATGCGCTTCTCAGACACAAAGCCAGTCGTTATAATTCCCTTTTGATGGGCTTTTTTCTTAAGGGCAGTTACGAACTTTGAATAACTTCGCTTGTTTGCATGATTTGGATTGTGACCACCAGCAAGGATAAGATGAACGTTCTGGTATTTCTCCCACATATTTACCATAGAATCCATTCCTTTATAAGGCGAGATGTATCCAAAAGAGAGTACGTAAAAGCTGTTCTTTTTAAGTCGCAGTTTTTTTCTGGCCTCAGTCTTTCCTATTTTTTTCATTGTCTCCACGGCATGGGAAATCACCACAACCTTTTCGTCATTGTGAAGAAGTTCTTTAAATTTCTTTTCAAATACGATGGTCCTAAAAGAAACAAAAAGAAGCAGGGGGTAGAAGAAAGCTCTGGCTAGATTGAGGATAAATGCCTTAACGGGTTTTTTTTCAAAAGGCCGGAAATCAGCTATTACCTGATGAAGGATTAGATATATTTTCTTCTTGTTTAATTTCCATAGAAGAAGCAGATATACAAAAAAGAGCGCGTGGAGCATGTTGCCAAACATATACCCTTCAAAAGGCACAATAATTCCATCGGAAGGGCGTTCATTGACCGCCTTATACAGACTCCAAAGGCTTGCGAAACTTCCTCTTTTCCAGACGCGTTTTATGATCATACCGTTTTCCTTGTATACCTCTTCCTTTTCCAGGGTTTCAGCCCAGACAGTGATCCTAAGATCTTTGTGATAGCCTGTAAGAGCCTTTAAGGTGTTTTTGGTATAAGAGGCTACACCTACGGTATTTTTTCCATGAGTCTGGTTTTTTTCAGGGTAGCTTGAGATTATAAAAAGTCTTTTCATAGGTTATTTTGCAAATCTAAATCTTCTGACGAAACCTGTTTTCATTTCTTTAGCAAAGACATATTCACCGGTATATTCATTTTCACGGATTGCATACAGTTCAAATAGGGAAGAAATAATATCGTGTGCCAGATTTACTTTTGTTCTCTTGTCGTCGCTCCACTTAACAGCAATTTCCTTTATAGGGTAGGAGAGCTGAGATGCAAGAAATAAAATTTCTGCATCATAGCCCCACCTTTGAATTTTTGATCTTTGGAATATTTCACCTTTTGCGTCTTTTGAGAATGCCTTAAAACCACAGGTAAAGTCAGTGATCCACATCCCAAGTGCGATATTTGAGATAAGGGTAAATGCCTTTCCTAAAAGTTGGCGGTGGAGTGGTTGGGGAATTATTACGGTGGATTTTCCGTTTTTTCTGGTGCCGATGATCACAGGCGTACTTTGTTTCATGTAAGGTATAAATTTCCTAATTTCAGAAAGGGGAGTGGACATATCACAGTCAAAGAGCAGAGTGTAGTCTGCGGTGGATAAAAGCATTCCTTGCTTAACCGCATGTCCCTTTCCTTGGTTCTGTCTGCATGAAATCAGACGGACCCGGGCCGAAAGAGCTTTTGAAAGCCTCTCTTTGTTTTCTCGTATCATGCGCCCTGTGGTATCGGTTGAACCGTCATTTACAAATATAACTTCGTGAAGTTTCATGCCACGTGAAAACCCTCCCCTTAGAAGGGAGGAAAATGTTTTCTTTAGCCGTTTTTCCTCATTGTAAACTGGAATAACCAGACTTAAAGTTTTCATAAGTACTTAAGTACTTCGTTTCACCCACACACAAAGTATGGACAAAAGGAAGTACTTAAGGATCTTTTTTCTGCCGCGTGAGCGGGAGCAGCAATGCTGCAAAGATTAAGCCCTGAGGCTTATATATCCCCGGAATCCGGAGTCCTTAAGGGGTTTAGAATTACCCACAGTACCTTCCCAGGTCGGCATATATTTCATGCGGCCTTAGTGTTACACGTCACGAAGTGACGACCTTCCAGCCTAGGCGGCCGGGCGAAGAGTTGCCTCTCCGGTCATGATGGTCGTCGGACCAGCCACGTTCTGAACGGCGGTGCCGTCCCAGAACTCAGCAGTCCATCCCGCGGGGACAGTGACCGGGTCGTTGCGACCGGTCGGGCCATACTTGCAGGCCTGTCCATCCTCGATGGGAACCGTGTTTGCGGGGCAAGAAACGCCCTGCGCTTGCGTGTCGGATGAACCCGACGAACCGGAGGAACGACTGTTGTCGTCATCTCCGCAGGTGAAGTTGCCGCCGTCCACTGGGAACGATGGGTCCTCGACCTGGCCGAAGTTCTTCTCCTTACGCAAGAGCTCACACGGAGGGTCTTCGTGCACTGCGTCGTTCGACGGGTAGGCGTCGATCATGCGGAAGGTTCCCGCGACGATCGTGTAGCTCTCGCCATCTCCGACGTAGACGTTGATGCTGTCGTCAGCAAGGTGCAAGGTGCACACCCAGCCGTCTGGACATGTTGCCTGAGCCGAACCGACTCCGACCGAACGGAAGACCCAGCCACAGGCCTCGAGACCCAGACGTTGGACGTCCAGTCCGAGTGCAGCCTTCGCTTCGCCTGTCGTGAGGCAGCTTTCCGACGTGTTGATGCCGGTATCTCCGCCGGTTTCGCCGACCGAGACAGTTGGCTCGTTGCTGTCGTCGCCTCCGAGGCTGTCCGCTACTGCGAATCCGCCTGCGATTGCGATCGCCAGGATGACTACGACCGTCAGTGTTACAACGACCGCCTTCTTGATGGCATCGCCCATCTTCCCACACCTTTCTGTGTGTGAGTTGTTCGGCACTTACTTTCCTTGCTGGAAATTTGCCCTGTTCTTCCTCCTTCTACAGAAGCGTCTCCACCAGTAGCGAGTCCTGCGGTTTGATCCGTTGGTGTGCGCCGTGGCTGCTCCTTTTCTAGTTGGGGGGTGAGAACGTGTGTTTTACGTGTGTTATGTTGTATTTTCTCCTTTCTATATAGATGTCTTCTCTCAAAAGATAAATAAAATTTATCCTCTGGGTGAAGACATCTAAGCGTATTATCGGAGCAATCTAATTCATCAGCAATTGATGTATATGAATTGTTCCTCTTTACTTGAAAAGAGTGGTATTTTTCTAAACCCAAATTGTTAAGGTGCTTGGACGGTTTCCTGTTCATGCGGTCGAACAGAATAATCCGAGTCCTCATTGGCCTTCTTCTCCGATATAGGTGGAAGCAATTACCACCCTTTCGGTGGAAGAAAAGCGAACTTATTAACGCTTTTTTCTGAGAATAACGCCTGTACTAAAACCAAGCGCGTTTAATAGCAGTAATCCGAGGCCCATTTCAGGTCCTGCGGCAGGAACTTGAGGAATATCTTTTCTAACTTGTTTTTCCGCGCAGAACTGAGCTGTGTCCTCGTCAGAAACAGCTGAATTAAAGGCGTGCGCACGGTTTATAAGACAGAAGATGCCCCTGTCAGAAGGAAGTTGATCCTGCCCTCTAACTCGAGCTTTAACAGTGTATGTTTTTTCTTGATGTGGTTCAAAATCCCCTGCATCTATCGTAATTACACGATTTGCAGAGTCATAGGATCCTGGGTGTTCTACCACGTCAACCAAATCAGGAATGAAATCTTTTACGGTAACATCGTTTAGATTTTGATCTGTGGGATTTTTTACTGTTATGCGGAAAAATACATCTTGCGTGGGTGCGAAACGTGGGTCAGAAGGGGAAAGGTTGTCTACAAAGTCAGATTTCTCCGGTCTTTGGACGGTTTTATTTACTTCTATAGACTGGACCGGGGATGGCCCGTAAGGTCCATATTGCGTATCGCTTGCAGACACAGATACTGTCGCAATAGCAAAAACAAGTGTTAGAAAAAACGCTGTAACTACTCGCGTCACCCTTATCATTAAGAAGTAGTATACTACAGGTCAAACTCTTTGTCAACTATAGGTTGTTCACAAAGATTGTGTATAATATACCGTATGAAACTTAATGCAGAAGAACTCCGAGATATTGATGAAAATGAGGCTAAATTGAGGCTAAAAGGTCTCAAACGTCAGCCTGTCTACTTCATACTTGAGGACATATTAGATACTTATAACATTGGCGGACTGTTCCGATTAGCGGATGCATTAATGGTTGAAAGAATATACCTCTGCGCCCGTACAACTACACCTCCAAATAACCGGATTTTTAAGGCCTCAGTAGGTACCGATAAGGTGGTGCCGTGGGAATACAAAAAAACCTCGAAGGACGCCATTAAAACCTTAAGAAAGGATGTTCCAAAGGTTAGAGTAGTTGCAATAGAACAGGATAAAAAATCAGTGGATTACCGGAAAGTTGAGTATTCTAAACCCATTGCTTTTGTTATAGGAAACGAATCTGATGGGATCTCCAAGGCTACGTTGAGGCTGGTTGATAATATAGTTGAGATTCCCATGTGGGGGATAAATAAGTCCTTAAATGTCATTATTTCAGCTGCGATAGTAAGCTATCACGCCATAGCATTTCAATAAGATTGCTCTAAGGAGTAGTATTCGGTGTTACTTGCGGTCCAGCTTCAATAGGGGGGCGGGTAGTGAAGCGCTCCGGATGTCTATCTGATATCAGTATATTGGCAGAAAATACAGCAAGCGGTATTCCAATAATCGTAGCCAAGCCTAAGCGGGTGCCAAGGCTCATACCTGTTCTTTGTGCGTAATCTAGTTGTCTTTTCCGGGCTCTTATAATGGGATCCGGAAGAAAGCCTCGGCTTAAGGATCTATCAAGACCCCTTTGTATATCAGCGTCGACCCGCGGAGTAGTATAAACGGTTTCAAATCTTTTCTTAGGAGGCTCTACTGCCGGTTTTGTCGGGGGCAAGAAGACATCGCCTGTTCTTCCTTTTGCTTTAAAATGCTGATCAAAGATTCTTCCTCTTCGAAGTTCTGTCATATAACTTTAAGATATACTATAAGTTATATACTTGTCAAGTGCAATTTTAGTGAAGATGCTTTTGCAGAGATATAGTGGTTATTTTAGCTACGGTAATGCCCACAATCATGCCTCCTAAGATGTCAATGAGGTAATGACACTGTAAGTAAATACGCGATAGACAAATTAAAAATGCAAGTATATAGTAAATAACAGAGCGTTTTTTATCAAAGTAGGAAAAGATAAAAGCAGCTGCAAATGCTACGGCAGCATGGCCTGATGGAAATGAAAAACTTTCAGGGCAGATCGAAAGAAGCGTATCGTTGAGTCTCAGCGGTCTTGCTCTTCCATATAGGTTTTTGAGTACAAATTCGACAAACAAAAAGGTAGTTATTGTACCGGCAAGCAGATATACAGGGAATTTCTTATGTCTTTTTCCTTCAAAAACAAGAAGAAGAAAAAGAATAATCAGCCACGCTATAACCGAATTTCCGTATACGGAGAGGAATGAAAAAAGCAGGTCGAAAAAGGGAGTGTGGGGAATTACATCATGCAAAAAGTTCGTCAAAGAACGATCCGCGACGATAAGTTGCTCAAGAATATCGGTATATTGCATGAATATTTTTAGTAGTTTTAATCAGCCTTTGATCTTTTAATTTGGGTAGAGGATAAAAATATGATACCACTTCAAATTTTTTTAAGCTCCTCCGGACATTTTCGAAAAGTTCGGGCATTAACCAGGGAGAAATATAGACGAAAATGGTTGTGTGATTTGAGGGCTTAGAGAGCTGAGAGAGATTGATTTTGAACATATCCGCCCAAACAATTTTAATATTTGCGCGATTCGGGCTCATTAACCGTCTCACATAGAGTATTAAAATCAGCAATGGATTTATCTCAACTGCTATAAATTTTGTATTTATTCCTCTTTCCATAGCCTCCTTCGCAGCCTTAAAAATAACAATTCCGTCACCGGCACCCAGGTCGATTACCACCTGATGACTTCGCAGACGTAGAGCCTTAAGAATTAGATCAATGTCCTTTTTATTGGCAGGAAAATACGGAACAGGAGATAACTGAGGAAAGGCGAAAAGAACTACTATCAGCCCCAAAAGTACGAGCAAAAGGTAGAGTATCACTGTGCCGAGGGAGAGAATCGAACTCTCATGAGGTTGCCCTCACAGGTTTTTGAGACCTGCGTGTCTACCGTTCCACCACCTCGGCATAAATAGGTTTCAGCATGTAGTATATAGCATTTAGCTTCAAAAGACAAAAATTCTGAATGTTAAATTCTCAACGCTATATGGCATTGTGGGGTTGACGTATCAGAGCCTCAGGAGTAACATAGGGTATGATTGGCCGCGTAACCGTTACAAAAGGTACTTTTCCTCAAAAAGCACAGGTTTTAATTCTTCCCCTCTTCCAAAGCGATCTTAAAAATAGCCAAACCATAAAAAAACTCGATCAAAATAAGCCCGGACTACTTACTGCTAAAATCAAGCAGTTCGAGTTTGAAGCTAAAAAAGGACAGACACTTTCGGTAGAAAATCTTTCTCCTTATAGACACACTATTCTTCTGGGGCTTGGCGACAAGAAGGATTTTTCATTCATTTCTTTCCGTGAAAATCTTGCCAAATGTCTTCACATGGTCCGTCCCCATAGACATATTTCGGTAGATCTGTTTCTTCCCGACGTGGATCTTACATTCCAATTGGGTAAACATGCCGGTCTTTCCGTGCACCTGACCAACTACAGCTTTATGAAGTATAAAAGCGAAAAGGAGCAAAAAAAACACACCGTAACAGAACAGCTCACAATCTTTGTAGATCCAAAGACAAAAGATGCCGATCTACGGTTGATGGAGGAGGGACTGCGTGTGGCAGAGGCTTTGGGAGAGGGGATAACGCTGACCCGGGATCTTGTAAACGAGCCTGCGATTCATCTGGGCCCAGATGAGATGGTGGATGCTGCAAGATCGATTGAAAAAGAGGCAAAAGGCCTCATTAAGGTCAAAGTGCTCGATGAGGTTGAGTGCCGCAAGTTAGGTATGGGTTCTTTCTTAGGTGTAGCACAGGGTAGTGATAAAAAACCCAAATTCATAGTTATTCAGACGGTTTCAAAAAAAGCCGGCAAAAAAAAGCAGGTATCGATTGTTGGTAAATCCATCATGTTTGACTCAGGAGGACTTTCCTTAAAACCAGGCGGCAGTATGGAAGACATGAAGCTCGATATGGCCGGTGCAGCTACTGTCCTGGGAGCATTTAAGACGCTGGTTCAAGCGCCATCTTTCCTACGGCGAATTGCCGATCAGATGGAACTTTCTGGTGTTATTCCTGCCTGTGAAAATATGCCCTCCGGCAAAGCTTTGAGACCCGGAGATATTGTGAGGGCCTTAAACGGAAAGACCATCGAGGTTTTAAATACCGATGCCGAAGGGCGCCTTGCGCTTGCGGATGCTTTGTCTTACGCTGAAAAACACCTGAAGGCAGAATATATCATTGACCTTGCGACTCTTACGGGAGCTTGCATGGTGGCGCTTGGCAACGATCTTGCCGGGGCATTTGGAAATGACAAAGAATTTACCAAATTGGTGGTTGACACTGCAAAGCATGAAGGTGAAGGAATCTGGCCGTTACCACTTTACAAGCCATACCTAAAACAGATGAAAAGCGACATTGCAGATCTGAAAAACATTGGGGGCGGCCGGTATGGTGGGGCAATTACTGCTGCCTTATTCTTATCCGAATTTGTGGAAAAAGCAAAATGGGTTCATGTTGATATAGCAGGACCATCATTCCGCCACGAGCCGCCAAAAGGAACACTTCCCAAAGGAGCCAGTGGTTGGGGAGTGATGACGGTATTAGGAGTTATTACAAAATTACTTACAGATTAATCTGTGCGCCTATGGAGCTTAGAGATTTTGTCAAAACAAAAAACATAATCAGAATGGCTCCGGACAAAACGCTTTCACAGGCTCTTTCTTTGCTTGGATCTTCCCACGACGCTGCCTTTATTTTTGGTGAAAAGGATAAGTATATGGGGGTTATTAACCCTTATTATTCAATTATTAAAACTTCTCTTCCCGGCAATGCAAAAGTAGAACATTGCCTCTTTCATGCTCCGCGCATCCGCCAGAATTTTCCGGTCGGCAAGGTAGCCAAGCTTATGATTGAGTCAAAGCTTCATTATCTTCCCATCTTTGACCAAAACGACAAATTTACGGGCATTACATCTGCACGCCGTCTGCTTAATATCTTTAAGGATCTGCCGATCTTTGATCAGGGAATCGAAGATTTCATAAGAAGAAAGAATAAGCCGCTTTTAACGGTATACGAGACCGATTCAGTTGCTGTTGCCGTGCATCTTTTCAAAAGAAGCAAGGTCTCAAAATTAGTCGTAGTTAATAAAAACATGAAGTTGTACGGAATCCTTACGTACTATGATCTTATTAACTTTTTAGTTACACCGAGAAAAAAAGTCCACAGGGGAGACAAAGACGGGAACAGGAGCAGCTTTGAATTTCAGCAGGTGAAGAATTTCGCAAAGACATATGTACTTACCCTCGGTCCGCAAAATAATGTAAAAGAGGCTCTCAATCTTATCCTTGATAAAAAAATTGGAAGCGTTGTTGTCGTAGATAAGGCTAAAAATCCTGTGGGAATTATAACAACCCGGGATCTTTTAACTCTCATAATTCAATCAAGACGCGAAAGGACTATGGAAATAACTCTCAAAAATCTTTCTGCCACAAGCAGCTATGTAGTCGACGGGTTCATTACACAGCTTAAAATGTGGGTGAGAAAAATACCGGATGTGAGCAGGATCAAGTTGTTAGTTAAGGAAGAGAAAAGGGGTGGATTATTTGAGGCAGTGCTTTCACTGATACCCCAAAAAGGTCAAAACAGGGTTATAAAAAAAGAGGGAAAGAATCTTCAGAAAGTTCTACAGGATTTTAAAGTGATTAAGAAAAGGCGTTAAAGCAATTCTTTCTGAATATAGTTCAGGGCTTTCTTTAGAGTCGGAAATTTATATTTATATTCCAAAGCCCTGTCGAGGATATTGTAAAGCCAGAAGATTTTCGTTTTGCCTCCCTGCAATTTTTGTACTACGTCCCAGTTGTCTTCAATAAAAACGTCAAGCTTTAGTTTGTCGATTTCCCCTTTCTTAAAAAGATATGGTTGTTGGTTTTTAATGTTGTGAAGAGTTTCTAAAAAATGAGAATTTGTGTTTATTTTCCTCATCCATTTTTCAAAATCAGTTGCAAGAAATCCATACCGCCCACTTATCACATAAGCTTCAATTTTTCCTTGGTCAACCAACTTTTTAACTTCATCTACGCCGGGATCCACAAAAAGACTGGAGTAGTGAAACACTCTCCATATAAATTGCTGAGCCGGAGTGGTGGGAATAAAAAACTTTGCTTCTTTTTTCCTGAACAAGGCGCGCTTGGCAGAAGTGACGAGGGGACGGGCTATTCGGGCAGGGTTGTATAAGAGTACCCCGTCCAAATCAAACCCTATCCGCATCTTCCTATTTTGCATCTCATTATTGTACTTTACTTTATGTCATTCTGGTAAGTCTCAAGCAGAGCCGAGAGATGCACCCGGAATCGATTTCGGATAAGCCGGAATGACGGTTGATATATAATTCTAGTGTGCAATTTATAAAGCGGGAATTTCTCATACTCATCCTGATATTTGCTATAGCTGCAGTACTGCGGTTGGTCGGCCTCAACTGGGACCAGGGTTTTCATCTGCATCCCGACGAAAGATTTTTGACTATGGTTGGGGTTGCTATGAAGATGCCGTCTTCCATCATTGAGTATCTTGATCCCGCAAAGTCTCCTATGAACCCGGCAAATATAGGTTTCCCTTTTTTTGTCTACGGTATCTTTCCCTTAACTCTTGCAAAGCTCGTTGCGCTTATCTCGGGACTTGATACTTACGAAGGATTTACGCTCGTGGGAAGGGGTCTGTCGGCTTTAGCTGACCTGTTTGCGGTCGCGGTATTGTTTAAGGTTGTCGAGTATTTCGAAAAAGAATATGATTTTTCACCAAAGCTCAAATTTTTTACAGTATTCTTTTATGCCATTTCTGTCCTTCCGATCCAACTTTCCCACTTTTTTGCAGTCGACACGTTCCTTAATGGTTTTTTACTTTTAAGCTTTTATTCGCTTCTTAGAAAAAAAGCATGGCTATCCGCTATCTTTTTCGGACTAGCCGCCGCTTCGAAGGTGACGGCAGTCTTTTTTCTACCGGTTTTAGTTTTCCTAATGTTCAAATCCTCGCGATCTTCTAAGGATTTATTAAAGCTTCTCTTCCTATTTTTTCTGGTCAGTTTCCTGATCTTAAAGATCACCAATCCATACATCTTCTCAACAGGGAATATTTTTGATCCTAAACCTCACCCTCTATTTTTAAAGAATCTTCAGGACCTTAAGATCTTACAAAATCCTGATATTTGGTATCCACCTTCTGTACAGTGGATTAATAAGAGGCCCGTAACCTTTGCCCTTAATAATCTGGTTACCTATGGACTTGGAATTCCTCTCGGAATTCTTGCCGTGACAGGAGCAGTGTACTTATTCAGCAGAAGAAGATATGCGATTCCTTCAGTACTTCTTTCATGGGTCCTCGTTTTCTTCCTGTATGAATCAAGCCAGTTTACTAAAAACATGCGCTACTTTCTCATCCTGTATCCATACCTAGCTTTTTTTGCGGCATACGGACTAATTCATTTGTTCAGAAATAAATACACGCGAATTATTATTCTCACTCTCACAGTTATTTGGCCAATGGCCTTTTTTTCGATCTACTTAAGACCTCATTCGCGCGTGGAAGCAACCCGGTGGATTCTTGAGAACATCCCTACTGAAAGTAGAATTTTGGTAGAGCACTGGGATGACGCATTGCCTCTTCCTCTTGAGGATCCAAATAAAAAGACCTATACGCTCACGGAGCTACCGGTGTTCGATAAGGATTCTGATGAAAAATGGGAGAGAATGAGCAGACTCCTTAAAAGCGGTGACTATTATGTGCTGTCATCAAATCGGGCATGGGGGAGCGTGACTACGGTTCCGGAAAAATATCCGCGCACTAGCCAATACTACAGAGAGCTATTAGGAGAAAAAACTGAATACAGATTGGTGAAAAAAATTACTTCTTATCCATCGCTTCGGTATCTGGGAATTCCTCTTGATTTTCCCGACCAACAATCAGACGAGTCGTTTACGGTCTACGACCACCCCGTGGTACTCATCTATCAAAGATTGAACTAACCTCCAAGAGAAGATTTTGGCTTCAGACAAAATACTATAAGATAAAATTGTGGTATAATTACCCTCTATGCATGAAATTTGGGGGCCACGAAAGATGGAGCTAGTTAGGCGTAACTCACCACGCCATGATCTTCTTATGGAGCGTTTAGAATGGGAACGAAATGATGAACTCAGACTTTTTGGATCAAGATACCGGCGCCTGCAAGATCTAGGAGCTACTGAGACAACTTTAAAAAGTGAACTGAGAAGTCTAAAGGGAAAGCTGAGAGTGTCTTTAGAAGATCCAAAATCTAGTCAAGAAATATTTGACTACCTGCAAACAACAGGCTTAGGGACCATTCTTTTTCCTACAGCGACCGATCTAACTGCGGATGAAATGGGCAAGAAAATTGTGAGAGTAAGTGACAGGCGAATGAGTGAATTCTTAGATAAACATCGCGAGTTATATTGGGAAAAAGAGCGGGAATTAAACAAAGAAACGCCGATATTGAAAAAGGATTTTTTGGATCAGATAGAAAGAGCAGTTGAGGAAGGCCGACTTCCTCAGATTTCCCTACCCAGAGTCAGAAAGATCGTCTCATCTTTTCATACAGAGTTGATAGATGTAATAAACACAAATCGCTTAAGACGTAGGGGAGATATGTCTCACGATGACGAAAGTGTCGGGATCGGAATAACCGAATTAACAGATGGTACTTTGAGAGATACATTTTTTCACGAAGCCTTTCATGCTATAGCAGGAAGTACATTAATCTTCACAGAAGATGAAGTGGATAAAGATTGGGACAGACTATTTTCCACTCACTCCGGTCTTGCAAATACAAACGGAAGATGGCTGAACGAAGCCGTAACAGAGCATCTTACCTTAATGTTACTTGATGATGGTCTTTCTTTTGACCCGAATGCAATTTTAAGACAAGCTCAAAAAGAACAAGAAGACAGAAAAGGAAACTCATATTTTTATGAACGGGCTTTGTTAGGATGGGTGATGCGACTCGGAGATGTTGATCCACAGCGTATGCTTCGTGCTTATTTTGAGGATTTCAATCCAGAGGCAGAAAAGGGTTATAGAGCTCGCTCAAGAAAAGCATTCTATAAAGAGATCACAAAAAAATTTGGAAAAGGTTTCCTGAGAAAGCTCGATGTGCTTATTAATAAATATGGGATAAGGCAAGTTGCAATTGCGATGAAGCAAGAAGGGCCATTAATTCTTGAAGTCTATGGACGTCCCCCAAAAGCAGAAAGTATAGAATCCTTCCTGTTGATGAATAAGAACTTCAAGAGGTCTTAAAAAGCTCGGTATAAAACTTCAAAATATCTTTTGAAGAAATAAAAGCCTTCAACTTTCCCTTACTTTCATCATTCACATAGTGCTTCTTATTGTTTAAAACATTATTTATAGCAGAGGCGAGTTTCTGTGGACTTTTTGGTTCGACCTGAACTCCCATGCCGGTTTGTCGGATAGGATAACGGACTCCTGGCATTGATGTCGCCACC
>CAYGGJ010000002.1:0-47474 GCA_964349415.1 uncultured Gammaproteobacteria bacterium
GCTCTTACTTACTTCTTATATAGTTGTAATAAATATTGTTTAATATACCTGTATGGCAGACAAAACTGAAGAAGTACGGACAGTAGAACAAAAAGGGAATCCAATGAACGGAGTGGTAATAGCTCTTGTTCTCCTACTCATAGTAGTAATCGCAGTTGCGGCATACCTGCTCGGAGGCAATAAGCTGGAAAATGAAAACGCAAGCCTTACTCCTTCTCCCAGCCCCATAAATAACACGAACACTCTCCCATCACCTACAAACGAACCTGAAAAAGAAGCTCCCACTCCAATAATTATCGAAAAGGAAGTGGTGGTAACTTCAGCTCCGACCAATACGCCGGCTCCTTAAGAAGCGTCAGATCTTCTATAAATATTTCTTTTCAAACTCCTCTTTATTATCATATTCTACAAAGTCCTCGTGGTGCCACGGTTGAACATAACCGGGGAAAAGTTTATGTTTTATACCACACCAGTACTTTTCCGTTTCACTCGCTATCTTTACCGCATAGGCCAAAAGACCGTTGGCATAACTGCAGTATGCACAATAGATCTTTTCAAAGATATTAAGATACGAAAGCCAGGCTCTGTCAAAGACAATGTAATTTTTCCTCTTCACCAGTGGAATTCCGAGAAGTGGAAAACAAACGTGGTGATAGATCTCAAACACTATATCCAGCAAGATTAATGGAAAAAGTGGTAGAAAAAGGAAAGGTATAGATAAGAAGTGTCTTAGCGTAACAAATCGTCCTTTATCTTTTTTATATAACATGCAGGCGCTTTAAGTATAATAGACTCATGCAAAAGCTTCCACAATACATTGAGTCTTTTATGGATATCTTTAGGAAGAACGATTTTGCCATTTATGTGGTAGGTGGTTCGATCCGCGATCTTCTAGTGGGTAGAGTTCATAAAGACTGGGACTTTGCTACATCGGCGACTCCGGAAGAAATCTTAAAATTGTTTCCCAAGGGTTTTTATAATAACAAATTTGGAACTGTGGGGATATCTCTCGAAGTGAATGAAAATGTGTATGTATTTGAAGTCACTACTTTCAGAAGAGAAGCAGAATATAAAGATGGGCGAAGACCTGAAAAGATTGAATGGGTAAAGACTATCGAAGAAGATCTTGCCAGACGCGATTTTACCGTTAACGCAATAGCATACGATGGAAAAAACTTTGTAGATCCTTTTGGTGGTAAAAAGGATGTTGAAAAAAAATTGATTCGTGCGGTGGGAGATCCAGACAAACGTTTCCAAGAAGATGCGCTTCGGTTGATGCGCGCCGTAAGACTTTCTTCAGAGCTTGGCTTTCTTATCGAGGAAAAAACGAGGGATTCTATACGAAAAAATGCTTTACTCATTAAAGACATCTCTGGAGAACGCATAAGGGATGAGTTTTTTAAAATTCTATCCTCTGGTAATCCCGCAGAAGGCATCCTTTTCTTAAGAAGCTGTGGTCTACTTGAGCAAATACTCCCTGAGGTTGATACGGCGTTTGAAATCCCGCAGAAAAGTCCAAAGCGTCATCATATATATGATGTCGGAACTCATTTGGTAATGGCACTTAAAACTACACCGTCCACAAATCCGATAGTAAGATTTGCTACTCTTCTTCATGATATAGGCAAAGTCAAAGCGTTCAAAAAAGATCCGGAGACCGATCTTATTACTTTTTTTAACCATGAGGTGATAGGTGCAAAACAAGCAGGACAAATCGCAGATCGATTCAAACTTTCAAAGAAGGATAAGGAAAAGCTGATCCTATTGGTACGTCACCATCAGTTTACTGTTTCGGAATTACAAACAGATAAGGCGATCCGACGATTTATACGGGAAGTCGGAAAAGAGAACGTGCAGGATATGTTGGATTTACGCACGGGCGACAGAGTCGGATCCGGATCAACTCCTACTTCATGGCGTCTGGACTTGTTTAAAAAAAGACTCGAGGAGGTACAAAAAAAGCCTTTCTCAATAACAGATCTTAAAATCGACGGGAAAGATGTAATGAAAGAGTTGAAAATAAAACCAGGTCCAAAGATCGGAGAAATTCTTAACACACTCTTTGAGGAAGTCGTAGAAGGCAAACTCAAAAACGAAAGGTCTGAACTTCTAAGGAAAGTTAAGACTATATAATCCTTCTCGTTTCTTCTTCTCCGATTGTTGTTGGGTCGCCATGGCCGGAATAAACCAACGTCTCTTCGGGAAGGGAATAAAGTCTCTCTAAAGATTGTTTCAGGAGATTTTTATCGCTATAGGAAAAATCATAACGCCCAATTCCCTCTTTAAATAAAACATCTCCTGTGAAGATTGTTTTTTCATCTTCAAGGTAGAAACAGCGTGATCCGGGAGTATGACCGGGGACAGCCATTACTTCAAATTCAAAGCTTGAAACTTCAAATTTTCCTTCCATTAAATTCTTTGTCTCCTTAGGTTGCAAGACGGGAGGTGCGAATCCTAAAAAGTGCCTTGCCGTTTCCGCGACTCTTTTAACCAGAAACAAATCTTCTTCTGCTATGTAGAAGGGCACGCTTAAGCTCAGTTGGATTTCTCCTGCGGCCATGATGTGGTCAAAGTGGCCATGTGTCGCAAAAAGAGCGTGGACTTTAAGATTTTCTCTTTGGACTTTTTCAAGTATAAAATCAGCCGAATCTGCGGGATCAATAATTATGCAGTCTTTATCGTCTACTAAGAAATAGCAGTTTGCCTGCATCTCCCCCAGAGGGTAGGTCTGAATTTTCATCTTTTTCTTTTCTCCAGCCATACCAGAATTGGTGTTGCTACAAAAGGAGAGGAATAAGTACCTGTAATAGTTCCAATAAGAAGAGCTGCGATGAAAAATCTAATTGTAGAGCCTCCCAGAAACACTAAGGCCAAAAGCATAAATACTATCGTCATTGAGTTATTTATTGATCGAACAAGAGTCTCCGTAAGTGCTCTGTTGGCATACTCTTCTATGTTTCCCCTACCTTCTGTTTTCTTATACTCCCTGATCTTATCGAAAACTACGATTGTGTCATGGACTGAGAATGACATCGTGGTCAAGAGAGCTGTGACAAATAAAGTGTCTACTTCAGCTTTAAAAAAGTAGGAAAGCAATGAGTACATACCAACAACTATTAAAAAATCATGCAGTAATGCAAATATCGCCGACAGGGCAAAATTCAATCCTTTAAATGAAAAACTCATATAGAGGAGGATTGCGATAATTGCGACCACCGAAGCAGTAATTGTTTTATACATTGTTTCTCTGCCTAAGACCGGCCCAACGGTCTCAGATCTGAGCACTTCAACCTTAAGTCCCAAATCTTTCTGTAGATCTTTTCTAAATTGAGCTTCCTTCTTTTCGTCAATGGCTTTAGTCCGGAGCTTCACGACATTCCTACCAACCTCGGATTCTACTGCTTCTATATCTTCTTTTTTTAGAATAGAAACTAATTGATCCTTGGAAATTTGCTTATTTATCTTGTACTCAAGTGTCGTGCCTCCTACAAAATCTATTGAATATCTGAATCCGTATGTAACCACGGAAAACATTCCTATTCCAATGACTATGAGAGAAATAAGTAAATAAACAAATCTGTATTTCAGAAAATCTATCATTTATTTTTTTTGTAAAAAATGTTAATAAGATGCTTCGTGATAAAAACTCCTGTAAAGAGACTTGTCGCTACTCCTATTGCGAGAGTTAGAGCAAATCCTTTGACCAATCCAAACTGTGGAAAAAACTCCCAATTCAGAGGATTAAATAAAATAAACGCCACAATAAGTGTAGTAAAATTAGCGTCCTTAATCGTATCGATTGCACGTCCAAAACCCAACCGTATCGCAATGTCAAAATCTCTTCCTCTTCTTAATTCTTCCTTAATCCTCTCGAATATGAGAATGTTTGAGTCAACTGCCATCCCTATAGACAGGATAAATCCTGCAACACCGGACAAGGTAAGAACAACAGGGATTGTCCTGAATATTGCCAAGGATATTAAACCATAGATTATCAGCGCCATACAGGCAATCATGCCAAGTCTTCCGTAGTAAAGAATCATAAACAACATGACAGCGATTAGTCCCACCATTCCCGCAAAAACACTTTTTTGAATTTCTACGGCTCCCAGAGACGGCCCAATGTTTCTCTGCTCAATGAGTTTTATAGGAAGCGGCAATGACCCGGAATTAATTGCTATTGCAAGGCTCTTTGCTTCTTCAAGTGTAGACGAACCGGTAATTACTGCGTTGCCGTCAAGGATAGGTTGCTGGACTACCGGAGCGGATAATATTCGATCGTCAATGAAAATACCTATCTGTTTTCCTACGTTTTTCTGAGTTAGTTCGCCAAAAAGCCTGGCTCCTTCGGCTGAGAAACTTAATGCCACCTGTGGTTCGCCATTTTGTTCGTTAAATGAGACTGTCGCCTTCTTGACTTCTTTCCCAGCTAATTTAGCTTTAGGATTAAAGGCTAAGAGCAATGGCGCCTGAGTCGCATTGTTCATATTCTGAGGAAGCTCCTCCCTGAATGAAAGCTGTGCTGTCTTACCAACTAGTTTGACCGCTTCTTCAACATTGGTAATACCCGGCAGATCAATGGCAATTCTGAAACTATTGCCTGATTTTATCGTTTGAATGGAGGGTTCAGACACCCCAAAGAAATTAACACGCCTCTCTATTACATCTCGCGCTGAATTTAAGGAATCCTCTATGTCTTCCTTCTTTAATTTTGAAGTGTTGGCCTGGAAAACCAGATGGCTTCCTCCCTGTAGATCAAGACCAAGATGGGTCTTGAAATCTTTTTTTATATTTAGCCCTAAAATATTTGTATTTATTGAAAGTGGGTTTAGAGTAAAGTCAATTTTGCGGTTTGCGACATTGAGATTGACTCTGTAGTTTTCCGGCAGATCAATAAGGAGAATGAAAAGTGAAAGTATAACAATGCTTATTGTGGTAAAAAGTCTCATTTCAAAAAGTCGTCTTCAGAGCCCGCAAGCATTATCTTAGGTTGCTTTAGAAATTTCCACACAAACGGGTCGTTATTTTTCTTCCTGAATGCAAATTCTTCCTCAGGCATTACCGTGTAATTTATCTCCCGTCCGAATTCCTTTTCTACTTCACCTATAATACTTGCAATCTCAGGCACAACTACAATTCCCACGATGACCAAATACACCTCGTCTTCTTTTATGGAGAGTCTTTTTATATATTTTGTGGAGAGCGCAATAAACTTAATCTTTCCGAGTTTTGAATGATTCTTATAAATGAGCTGGGAGAGCGTATCAAATTTGGAAAAAATTCTTAGAAATTCATCGTAAAAAGTGTAGTTTTTATTAATGGTATAAAATACCTTGTTGAGCCTTCTTTCTTTAAGTAGAACCTTTTCTCCTTCTAAAATGTCCAGTTCTCTTTTTACTGCGTTGACCTCTTCGTCAATCTCCCTTACTACTCTTCTCAAATAGTAATTCTCGTTGGGATGAAGAAAAAAAAGCTGCAACGTCTTCAGTCTTGTTTTGGAAGGTATGATTTTTTTTAACATTTGGAACTAAAAGTTTATAGTGTTAAGCAAAAAGATGCAACTAAAAAAATTTGAACAGCTTTGGGGAAAGGTTCTATCCCAACAAAAAGATTAGTAGGTCACTTTATTGCCTATTGGCAGGATTTCAACAAAGACCTGGCCTCTTACCAGCGAGAGTTCTTTTCCGGATGCATCGTAGAATCTGATCATTTGTTTTTCATCAGGCTTTTTCCATGATATCTTAGCTGCCTTTCCGTCCTGGAAGATAAGGCCGTCTCCACTCCCCACTACATCATAAAGCAGGTGGCCACCGGGGTATCCGTCATTTGCAGGAGATTCATCAGCGAAAACAACAACTATATTTTTGGCTTTCAACGGCTTGTCTGTATTCTTGTCAATATGAGGACTACCGCCATTATTTCTTATATATGAGTTGTCTGCCGAGTTATATACCCACTCCACTGAATAATCTCCACCGAATTGAGACCAAAACGGAAAACTCACCTTTGCAACTTTTCCCCTGCTTCCTGCCCCCGCATCATCTCTGAATTTCCACGGAGTGAATCCCTTAGTCCATGTATTTCCTTTGGCATCCACATTTGAAAGCTTTCTATCTTTTTTTGCATAGTTCCAGAGCTTTGCGGTAGCCGCATACATCGTGTGCTCAGTCGCTCTATTAGGAAGTCTTTCATAATCCCGATAATAGTAAGGGTAAGGTACTGCGAATTGATTCAGGTCATTGTAGCCGTCCCAGCCTAGATCCTGGATCTCACCTAGTGCATCTGCAGGTCCCGGAGTATTTGCTCCACCAACGTGTGCATATAATGGATTCTGTCCATATCCCTCAAGCAGCTTAACATAGTAGATTCTCGCTGATCTGACAGGACCTACTGTTTTTGCGTCAAGACAATAATAAACAGCAAGAAAACGGGTAATTCCACCTTCTGCCACTGCTTCATAGATTACATCTGCGTTTGAAAGACCGGATTGAGGACGAGCATCAAGATGATTTTCGACCATAATCCCCATCGGGCGTCTTCCTTCCCATCTTTCTTTTTGGGCTTTTGTAAAAAGTCTGCCGTTTATAGGACAGGCTTCGGTTTTTGGGCCTCCGTTCAATTCATCTACAGACTCGTCATTGAGAGAGGATTGATATTTTTCAAGTGTTTCTTTGTTTGGCCTGTAATACCCGAAGAAATAATATGATAAGCCGGCGGACAGAAAAAACAAGACGATAGCAAAAATTACGGTATTCTTTTTAGTCAGCATGTATCCAATAATAATAATCGTAAGAGTCGGGCGACGTCAAGTCTAATAAGAAAGTTTCTTTATATGACAACCCAGATTCTCTCCGTTTCTAGTTATATATTCATTATAACACGTTGTTATTTGCTTGTCTTTATTGCCGTCTGCTCCTCTTCAGATAGTTGATATTCTTCCCCTTTTCCGTGCTTTACTCTTTTTGTATAAATGCGGACACCGTCATGGGTATATATAAAGTTTACCAAGATGCCGGATGACTCCCTATCCAATAGCGCAAGTACAAAACTTTGGTCTGTAGAACTTGTCCGGCTAAATGCATTGTACCGCACAAGTCCTGCTTTCTGAAAATAAAACTTAGAGTTATCTATTACCTGTCCTAGTTCCTTTTTTACTGCCGCCATTTCCCTTTGAATTGTCTCGTCGTGGGCAATGAGTGTTTCGAGAATTTCATCGAGCCGCTGTCTTCCAGTTCTTCTTACCAGCTGAAAATAGTGCTGACGCGTCTTGAAGAGGAAAAAAGATACTCCCGCAAGCCAGACGAATAAGACAGCCAAAGCTGCATACAGAAACATTAATCATCATTCTAACCACTTTACAAAATACTGTCAATATGTTAAAAGTTAGGTCATGCCTAAAAGAACTAGGCGCGAAAAAGTTCTCGCAAAAGAACGTCGCCTAAAGTTACTGCAGGAGAGTCAGACTTACGTTTCTGAGTCTGCTCCGGTAAAGCAAATAACTCAAACAGAGATCAAAACAGTGGACAAAACTTCACACCCTTCAACCGCTGGTGACAAGGTCCGCACCTACTTCATATCAGATTTTAAAAGGAGTTTGTTTTTTATCAGTATTATTATTGCGCTTGAAATCGCAGTGTATTTTGGTACGATTTATTAATTATTCAGATTTGAAGCTAAATAAGCACGTTTGAAAGGAGGTGAAATAAATCTATGGCACAAATGTATTGCGTAAAATGTCGCGACAAAAGAGAAGTAGAGAACCCAGAAAAGGTAACCTTGAAAAATGGGAAACCAGCTCTTAAGGGAAAATGCCCAGTCTGCGGAACCGGAATGTTTAGAATCGGATCTGCATAAGATCGCTTAAACGTTTCTAGGATTTCTGAAGAGCTATCTTTGCGATTGTTTCGTACAGTGGCTTTTCGCTCTCAATAACGCTGTTATACAGCGTTATTTGAGTTATTTGGAAGTCCACTTCTATATCCAACTGCCGGATTTTTTTCTTAATGAGCAGATATTGTTGCTTCGAGGGAATTCTATATCTGGCAATTGCTATATGAGGTACAAATTTTTTTGTATTGTCCGATTGAAACTTTTCCCTCACCCGTGAAACCAAATCCTCCACTGTTCTGTTTCTCAGAAACTTAAGGTAAAAAATCAGTGAATCCTTCATGAATAATTCTACTCCTCCTACATACATTTGGAACGGTTCGGTTTCAAAAACTGCCTCTTCAATCTGGTCTTTTAGTTTCTCTGAATCTCTTTTGTCGCCGAAGAAATGAAGCGTAATGTGATACTTTGATTCGTCCACCCATCGAAAATCCGGATATTCTTTTTTAAAAGGCTCCAATTGTTGAGAAATGCTTTTTTTTACTTCTTCGGGCAGATCAATTGCTAGAAATAGACGCATATTTTGTGATTAAACTGGTAGATAATCCCTCTAAGTGATCAGTGACTTCTTTCACTGTTGCTCCTATTTTTGCCGCATGTCTCCGTTTCTTTTCAATAAGCTTGTCTCCTTTTGTCACTGCGATATATTTTGGTTTTATTAATTTCGTCAGGTCTTCATACTCGCTATCATCCTTCATAGGAGGAAGCGCGATCACCACATCAACATACATAAGTGATGCTACTAATTGAGCTCTCTTTTCTTGGGTATGGATCGGCTTTCTTCCCTTTTTTTGTTTGATGGTTTCATCTGACTCCAAAAAAATCACCAGCTCGCCACCTATTTCTTTTGCGCTTTTTAAAAAGGCAATATGTCCAAAGTGGATGATGTCAAAACAACCTCCCGCAAGAACTATGTTTTTGAGGGGTTTTATAAATTCTGAAAGTTTTTCTTTATTGTTTTTGTCTAAGTTGAAAATCTTTTTGTCGGCTTTACCACTTATCATGACGAAATTATACAATATACCTATGAGAATGGTCGTCACGGAATCTGAAAAAAAACAGGAGATTCTTCTTGTCGACGAGAAAACTACCACTCTCGGAAAACTTCTCAAAAAAGAACTAAAACGGTACGACTCGGATGTATATACTTCGCCCCGTCTCCCCGTCAACATCGAGCGTTTTGAGTATATCTTTTTGATTGACAAACGCTATGATGAAATCCCCATCGAAAAACGCCCCAAGCAACGACTAATTTTTATATATACGCATCCTAAAAGAGCACGGCACGCTGCATTATTTATTCAAAAACATTCCTTAGGCAATACCAAAGTGATTCTAACCAACTCTGAGTACTTATCTGAAAGCGATCTTGAAAAGCTCATATGGTTTTCTTTTTCAAAAAGCAAGGAAACTCTTTTCAGGCTTGACGCCCAAGGCAAAAAGCCGGAAACGGCTTCAAGAAGACAGGCTCCTTCAGAAGTAAGAAGATATAAATTTTTTACAAAAAAAAGGCTTTTTCTTTTCTTTCTGCTTTTTTTTCTTTTTTATCACCTCGTTATCTACCCGCCTTTTTTTCTTACCTCTTTTTTAATTTACAAAGCAGGCTCAAATTTCCGTAGTGGCAAACTTCCCGAAGCCAGATACTATCTCACTGCCGCAAAAAGTAGTGAGAATTTTGGCAAATCCCTCTATACATTTTCGCGCTATAGCTACCTCTTATTCGGTCTTGCGCTTTTTCCCGATACATTGGTTGACGTAAACGAAAAGGGTATCGATACACTTGAAAAAACTTACTCGTCATACGAAAACTCAAAACAGGTAATAGCTCTCGTCTTTAAAAAGGGTAAGACAAAGCAGGAAAAAGCATTTCTTGAGGTGAGGTTGGCAAAACTAAAAGAAAATATTGACGACATAAAAAATAATTTAGTATTTCTGGATCAAAAGCTTGCTGACCTGCCTTTTGGTATAGCGGGATCTTACAGAAAAGATTTGGTTAAAAGCACTGAGCTTGTGACAAAGGTCGACGATATTCTTCCCTACATGGATCGCCTTCTTTCCAAGGGTAAGGAATCAAAATATCTTCTTCTTTTTGCAAACAATATGGAACTTCGTCCCGGTGGAGGATTCATTGGTTCATTTGGAGTACTTACCATGAACGACCTTACCCTTGAAAACATTCAAGTCTATGATGTGTATGATGCTGACGGACAGCTTCTTATTCATGTTGCGCCTCCCGATCCCATCAGGAAGTATCTAAATCAACCTCATTGGTTTTTACGGGACTCTGCCTTTTCCCCTGATTTTTTTGACAACTACAATCAGGCAAAATATTTTCTTGATCAGGAAATCAAGCTGGGCGGATTTTCAGGTGGAATATTGATTACGACCACAGCAATTCAAAATCTCTTGGATGTATATCAGACAATTTATTTATCCGACTTTAATGAACAGATAAATAAAGATAATTTCTATCTAAAGGCACAGTTTTACGCAGAGAAAGATTTTTTCCCCGGGTCAATTCAGAAAAAGAGTTTTCTTGGATCCGTCGCAAACCAGATAATTATAAACGTAGATTCCGTCTCCCCTCTTAAACTTTTCCAGCAGGTTAAAAAATCCCTTGATGAAAAACAGATTGCAATCCTAGTAGATGATCCTGAAATACAGCACGTTTTTGATACTCTTTATTGGTCCGGTAAAACCATCTCGCCCAAATGCGCCGTTCAAAATACTAATTGCATTGTTGATTATGTTTTTCCCATTGATGCAAATCTTGGAGTGAACAAGGCAAACTTTTTTGTGTCACGCCTAATTACTCAAAGAGTAGATATAGATGAAAATGGCAACATTACCAGCAACCTTTTGGTTAAATTAAAAAACGACTCACCAAATGACGTATTTCCTGGTGGTACATATAGAAATTATTTTCAGGTACTGCTTCCGAAGGGATCACAAATCCAATCATTTAAACAGGATGGGGCACCGGTAAGTGGATTCGATGAGGGAGAAGTAGAGTTTAAAACAGTCGGGTTTTTTCTTCAGCTGCCTCCCAAACAGTCAACTGAAATTCAGGTAACCTATCAACCTCCCGGAATTATAAAGAAAGGAAAAAATATCTACCAGCTTATCTTTCAGAAACAGATCGGTTCAAATAATTCAGATCTAATACTGGAAGTAACGCTTCCCAATAACGTTTCTTTATCCAATCAGAACTTCTCCCCGCTTGTAAAAGATCGCAGAGTCTTTTATAATACTTCTCTATCCGCGGATAAGATATTTTTCCTTGAACTCTTAAAATAATCATGAGCACCCAAAAAAAACAAGCTTCGGTAAAACTGCATTTAGATGCACAAGCACGTACTTTGTTTGGTAAAAAACTCAAAAAATTCCGCTATCAGGGGAACGTACCTGCAAATGTCTTCGGCCCTCAATTTAAATCACAATCAGTAACCATTGAATTGAAGAGTTTTAATAAAATCTACAAAGTTGCCGAGGAAACCGGAATTGTATATTTGAAAGTCGATAAAGACGAACTTCCTGTCTTGGTAAGAGGAGTTCAAAGACACCCTGTTACCCATGCACTTCTCCATGTGGATTTCCGAAAAGTTGACTTGAAACAAAAAATCGAGACCGAGGTTCCAATTAAAACTGTTGGCGAATCAGAGGCAGTCAATGTAAAAGGAGGGGTTCTTCTTACTCAGGCAAATACTATTAAAGTAGAAGCGCTCCCCGAGGAAATTCCCCATGAAGTTGAGATTGATATTTCGGTTTTGAAAGAAATCGGAGAAGAGATTAAGGTATCCAGTCTTCCAAAGTCCGACAAATACTCGGTTAAAGAAGATGCGGACAAGGTTCTTGTTTCTGTAATTGCCCATAAAGAAGAAAGTTTGGTCGCAGAAACAGCTGTTGCCGAGCCTGAGGTTATAACCGAGGTTCCACAAGAAGGCGACGAAGCACCTGCTGAAGAAGCTACTGCAGGAAAAGAAGAACCAAAAGAAGCTAAAAAAGCTGAAGGAAAAGATCAATCACCTAAAAAAGACGAGGCTCCTCCTAAACCTGGCGAAAACAAAGGCAAAAAAGAATAATTCACTCCGTTTTCTCATTTTTAGTCCAAAACGTGTGTCAATTACGCTCTTTTTGTGCTAAAATGAGAAGCTTATGAGTATTGTAAAGAGTGAATTTGCGCTAGCTTTAAATCAAGTCGCGACTGAACGTGGAATTTCTCCCGATGATGTAATCAACTCCATAGAAGCTGCAATCTTAGCCGCTTACAAAAAGGAGACCCCGGAAGACACCGATGAAAATATAATCGTCAAGGTAAATAAAAATACAGGTGAGGCTAAATTAATAAAAGAGGAAAACGATATTACGCCTCCCGGCTTTGGTAGAATCGCGGCGCAAACTGCCAAGCAAGTCATTCTTCAGAAAATCCGCGAGGTTGAGAAAAAAACAGTGATTTCGCATTATAAAAATCAGCTTGGAACCATTACCCAGGGAAGAGTCATTCGATACGATGGTTACAATGCATATGTCGATATCGGACGGGTTGAAGCCATCTTGCCAAGAGAAGAACAGATTAAAAGTGAAAAATATACGGTAAACACCACCTTGGTCTTTTTTATAAAGACAATTGGTGAAGATAAGTTTGGAAACTCGGCAATCATAGTCTCCCGTACCGATCCACAGCTTCTTGCAGAGCTCTTTAAAAAAGAGGTGCCTGAGATTGCAAACGGAACGGTTGAGATAAAAAAAGTGGTCCGTGAGCCCGGTGAGAGAGCCAAGATCGCAGTTTTCAGTAGTCAAGGCGGCGTTGATCCGGTCGGAGCGTGCGTAGGACAAAAGGGCGTACGAGTACAGACAGTAACGAGTGAACTTGGAGGAGACGAAAAAATAGACATCATTCAATGGAATAGAGATGAAAAACTTTTCCTTATCTCTGCCCTTTCACCTGCAAAAATCATTGAGGTTGAGATTGAACCTGCCGGGAAAGAAGGGAAAAAGCCAAAAGCCAAGGTTACTGTCGACGAAACCCAGGCTCCACTGGCTATCGGAAAAAGCGGAGTTAACGTAAACCTCGCCTCTGCTCTTACCGAGTGTGATATTGATATTGTCCAGGTTGCCGCTGAAGAAGCTGTTGCCGAAGCTAAAGAGGAATCAAAGGTTGAGGATGCAAAAGAAGAACCGATAAAGGCTGCTGAGGTGAAAAAAGAAGAACCGGAGGCTGCGGAAAAGAAGGAAGTTGATGAGGTAGTAACAAGTGAGACTGAAAAAGCAGAGGAATCGGTGGCTCAAGCCCAATCAGAGGAAAAAATAACAAACAGTGAAACAGTCCAAACCCCGGACGAGCCTGCTTCTGAACCCAGCACCTAAAACCCTGCTCTGATTGAGTATAATAAACTATTGCCCGCTTGGATCAGAACGAGCCTTAAGGGTTCTAATAAAAGCTATGTCAGACGTAAAAAAAACACCAAGACCACCGGTAGTAGCCATACTCGGACATGTCGATCATGGAAAAACTACCCTTCTTGACTACATTAGAAAGACGAAAATCACCCAGGGTGAACACGGAGGCATAACACAGCGGATTGGTGCCTATGAAGTAGCTACGGGCGTAAAAGACTACCATACCGAAAAAATTACCTTCATCGATACTCCCGGCCATGAAGCCTTTACAAAATTAAGACTTCGGGGCGCTGAGGTGGCTGATATAGCCCTTCTTATTATTGACGCCAAAGACTCTGTGAAACCTCAGACTGTCGAATCAATCTCCCATATAAAAGCTGCCAAAATCCCCTACATTGTAGTCGTCAATAAAATTGACCTGCCGGAAGCGAATATTGAAAAAGTAAAGGTAGATCTTACCAAGCATGAAGTGCTTGTGGAAGATAGAGGGGGAACTGTGCCCATCATTCCCATCTCTGCACAAAAGGGAACCGGTGTGGAAACGCTTCTTGAATCCATACTCCTTCTTACTACCGAGTTAAACCTGACCTATTCTCCGGACGCTCCACCTCAGGCTTTTATAATCGAGACCAAAAAAGATAAGCGTGGAGTAGCTGCAAGCGCCATCATAAAAGACGGGCGTATGAAGGTAGGAGATTCGATATATGCTGACAGTCAGAAAGCCAAGATCCGCTCTATGACCAGCGACCTTGGAAAACCACTTACTGAAGTTTATCCCTCCACCCCATTTGAGCTTCTTGGCTTTACGGAGATTCCGGAGGTAGGAACCTTGATAACCACAGAAGAAGGAAAGAAAACGACCTCAAACCAACCCCAACCATTGGAGGAAAAACCTTTTGATATGCAGGCCTTTTTGAAGCCCCAGCAGGAAGATAAAAAGCTTACGCTCATCATAAAAGCTGACTCGCAGGGATCACTCGAGGCCATTCTCCATACGCTTGAAAATAAACCTGCGATAGAGATCCAGTTTGGAGCAGTGGGCGATCTTAATAAATCTGATATTTTTCTTGCCAAGGCAAGCAAGGCTATCTTAATTGGATTTAATACAAAACCATCCAATGAAGTAAAAGATCTTGCAGCTCATGAAAAGGTCGTCATTAAAACCTATAATATTATCTATGAACTCATAGACGAGCTTTCGGAAGTATCTGAAATTATTAAGGAAAAAGAAGAGCGAGAACGAAATCTCAAAGGTGAAGCAAAAGTACTCGCCCACTTTATCATTCATGACGAAAAGGTTTTTGGGGTAAAAGTGACAAAAGGCAAGGCTAATATCGGTGATCCCGCAGAGATTTACCGTGACAAAACACTGATTGGAAAGACAAAGCTTGTCTCTCTGCGGTCTAGAGCTAAATCTGTCGAAGAAGCTAAAAAGGATCAGGAGGCAGGTATGATGTTTACCCCCGTGCTTGACATACGTATAGGTGATATGATAAAATTCATCCTATAATATGCAATCTGGGAAAAATCTCCTACAGAAGACCGTTCAGGTTCTTCAGGATTCAAACTCCGGTGTAATCTGTCTTCCTGAAAATCCCACAGCCGATTCTGTAGCTGCGGCAACTGCTTTGTATTTTGGCCTCACTAAACTGGGAAAAAATGTCTCTTTAGCTTGTTCTGGTGAAGTTAAGGCTCAACTTGCCGGTGTCGATAAAATTCAGCCATCCCTTACCACTTCCGGTGAGAATTTAGTAATCTCTTTCCCGTGGGTAGAAGGCTCCACAGACAAGATTGACTACTTTATTCAAGGAGGCAAATTTAACATCGTAATCGTGCCCGGAAAAGGACATGAAAAGCTTGATTCTAAAAACGTCGTCTATGGCTACTCAGGCGGATCTGTGGACTTCATAATCACGGTTGACGCTTCTTCATTAAGGGCTTTGGGAAGCCTTTATGAGGATAATCAAGAACTTTTTAAGGATAAAAAGATCATCAATATCGCGCGAAACCTTACCAATACTTTTTTCGGCCAGGTCAACCTTGTTTACAGAGGTATTTCCTCCACTTCAGAGATCGTTTTAAACATTCTGAGAAGTCTTAACGCCGAATTAGACCGCGATATGGCTACAAACCTGTATCAAGGGCTTTCCTTTGCTACCCGAAATTTTTCGTCTCCTCAGGTAACCGCAGACACTTTTGAAACCGCAGCTTTTCTTCTTAAGAACGGAGCTATAAAAGGAGCCGAAGAAAAAAACCACGAAATGCCCATACGGGGAAAAAGTACGTTTGAACGAAGGACAGTCCGCACCCCTGACACTATAGAAAAAGAGCCTGTGGGCTATGAGGAAGATGAACTTGATGACGCTGACGATGAGGAAGATGAAGAGTGGCTAAAACCTAAAATCTTCAAGCCAAACCCATCCAAACTCTCCTAAAAAACTATTCTAGAAGAGGAGCCGTAGACTCTTCAAGGCGGATTTTGTCCACTGTTCTTCTTAATTTATTGGTGCGGGTGGTCTTAACCATATCGTATTGTTGAGTAAGTGAGTTTATCTTATCCCCTATCTTATTGAATTCTCCGTCATACTTCTCAAATTCCAGCTCAAACATTTTGATATGAGTAATAATGTTTTGTACATTTTTCTGGTATTTAAAGTTATCGTAAGATTGTCTTACCATTCGCAATATGGCTGTAAAACTAAATGGACCGGCAAATACTACTTTTTGTTTCATGGCCTCCTGCCAAACCGTGTGCATTTTGTCATATATGTAGGAAAAGATCATTTCGTTGGGGATGAACATAATGACAAAGTCCACAGTATTATCACCGGGGTTGATATAACTTCTGTTTGATACCTGCTTAATCTTTTCTCTCACGTCTCGCTCGAAAGCCTTCATGTGTTCTTTTTTTGCCTCCTTGTTTTCGGTCTCTATTGACTTTACAAGATTGCTAAAGGGAAATTTAGCATCGACATTGATTTTTACTCCGTCCGGAAGAAAAACACTAAAGTCTGGTCTTGTCTCAGAATCCTTTTGGCTTTTGTTTGATTCATAATCTACGCCTTTGACAAAACCTGCCATTTTCAAAAGATCCTCAGCTACCTGTTCCCCAAACTGCCCACGCATTTGGTTATTTGATAAAACTCTCTTTAGGCCGTCTGCGGTGACTGAAAGCTGCTCAGTGATTTTGCTTTGAGTTACTATCTCTTGTTTTAGGGCACGGAAAGACCCCACTCTCTCTTTTTCAGCATCCGTGAGTTTTTGATTCTGTTTTTCCAGAGCATCAAAAACTCTTTTTACGAGACTTTCTATGATTTCTTTCTTATTTTTCATATCAGTCTTTATATCCTGCTTTTCAGCCTCAAGCTGTTGCTTAAGAGATGAAGCGATAAGAGGTATTTTTTCATCGATAACAGAAGCAAAACTTTCCTCTTTTTGTTTCTTTTTGAAAAACGTTAGGATCACGTATGCACCGACCAAACCTAGCAAAACTCCCGTCAATAGTTCGATATTCATAAGCCATTAAATTGTATACCCTTTGAAAATTAATCTCAACATTAGTAAGATTAGAAGGAAATAACGTATGAAAAAAGTTTTTGTTTCAGAGACTCCTCAAAGCATAGGAAAAGATGTTACTCTCTGCGGCTGGGTATCGAATCTAAGAGATCATAAAAAAATAGTATTTATAGACCTCCGCGACTCTTCAGGAATCGTGCAGGTCGTCGGTGACGAAAAGCTCAAAGATCTGCATCCCGAAGACGTAGTCTGCATTGAGGGAACGGTTAAAAAAAGACCTGAAAAACTGGTGAATAAAAAATTGGCGACCGGTGAGATTGAAATTGAGGCAAAAAACTTTAAAGTGCTTTCCCGCTCAGAAACTCCTCCTTTTGATATGGGCAAGGAGGAGCTCGGTGTTACGCTACCCACACTTCTTGATTACCGGTCTTTAACATTAAGACATCCTAAGATATCAGCAATTTTTAAGGTACAGGCATCTCTTCTGGAAGGATTCCGTAAAGTGTCAAAAGATCTGCAGTGCACCGAAGTAATCGTACCTGAGATCACAATTACTGCTACCGAGGGAGGAGCCGAGGTCTTTGGATTTGATTATTATGAACATACCGCCTCTCTGACGCAAAGCCCTCAATTATATAAACAGATGGTAATTCCTGCCTTAGAGCGTGTTTTTCTTGTAGCCCATGCCTATCGCGCCGAACCTTCGGTCACCACCCGTCACCTTGCCGAATCAGTACAGTTAGATTGTGAATTTGGATTTGTTGAATTTGAGGAACTTTTGGATCTTCTTGAAGAAGTAGCTATAAAAACATTTACGTATGCCGAAAAGACAAGTGTAAGGGAACTTGAAACCCTTGGGGTAGAACCAATATTATTTGGAAAAGCTCCACGGCTCACACTTCTTGAGGCGCAGGAAGTCATAAAAAAAAGGACAGGACGAGATGTAGTAGGTGAAAAAGATCTCTCGCCGGAAGATGAGGTTGAACTGTGCAAATGGTCGCATGAAGAAAAGAAAAGCGACTTTGTGATAGTCACACACTTCCCTACCAGTAAACGCGCTTTTTATACCCTGCCTGATCCAAATAATCCTGAGGTAAGTCTCAGCTACGATGTTCTTTTTAAGGGTTTGGAGATCGCAAGCGGAAGTCAAAGAATCCACGATTACGAACAGTTAATTAAGACTATCAAAGACCGCGGTATGAATCCGGATGATTTTAAGATGTATCTTATGGCATTTAAGTATGGGATGCCGCCTGAAGGAGGTTTTTCATTTGGTCTTGAGAGATTAACTAAGACTATGTTAAACCTGCCTAATGTCAGAGAAGCAGCTTTGTTCCCCCGTGATATGGAGCGTGTCGACGTAAGACTTTCCCAAAAAGATAAAAAATCCTAAATTGTATGAAGCGACGGTTTTACATTTTATTTACTTTTTTCTCCCTATTGTTTCTTTTTTATCCGGGTGATTCGGAATTGTTTCACATCTTCGCATACAACAGAAGACTTTTTGAGAAAAAAGTAGACCGGAAAGATCTGCCGCTTTCCGCAGTACCGATACGCCGGACCTCCGCCGATCCATTGATTTCCGCAGAGGGTGCATATATTATAGATCTTGCTTCTTTTAGCCCTGTTTTTGCCAAAAACGAAAAGGTGAGTTTTCTGCCGGCATCTACTACGAAAATCATCACCGCTTTGGTAGCTTACGATTTGTTTAAACCCGATGAGGTGATTACGGTCAAAAGCGTCAATGAAGACGGACAGGTTATGGGACTGGTTCCTGGAGAAAGAATAACGGTCGAAAAACTTATGTATGGCCTGCTTGTACATTCGGGTAATGATGCTGCATATGCTCTGGCAGATCACTACGGAATGGAGAAGTTTATAAAACGGATGAATGAAAAGGCGCAGGATCTTCATATGACCAAAAGCAGATTTCAAAATCCGGCCGGTCTTGATGCGGATGACCAATACACTACCCCTTACGATCTCTCACTTGCGGCACGTGAGCTTCTTAAAAATAAGTATCTTTCCAAAATTGTCTCAACCAAAGAGATCATCATCTCAGATGAAGATTTCAAATATTTCCACACGTTGACCAATGTTAATAAGCTTCTGGGAGAAATTCAGGGTATCGGAGGTTTAAAAACAGGCTACACGGAAAGCGCCGGTGAAAATTTAGTTAGCCTTTATAGAAGACCTGATGGTCACGAGCTTGTGCTGATCGTCTTGAAAAGCGAGGATCGTTTTCAGGATACAAGGAATATCGTAAAATGGATCGACGAGAATATTACTTATGTGAATCTTCTTACTCAATAAGGAATTCACTACTTATTGCAGACACATAAGCTACAAAATTATCATCACCCAAAAATACATATATCGGTTCCAAGTAGTCTTGATACGTATCGGGGTCAAGGTAGCCTACAAACATTTTTCGGATCGTAATATTTTTCTTACCCCGTGGGTTTGAAACAACCATTCCTTTTCCTCCAGTAAGCTCTGCGTATGCTTCATCTCCGGTCTTAAGCGGATATACCCCAACCTGCGCCTCAGACTTCTCAAAGAAGCTTAGGTCAGATCTTAAAATCCTGGTTTCTCCGTCTTTGGTAAACATCATAAGTACATAATGCTGGCTGTTAAAGTATTTGGGGGAAATGACGGGCAAACCTTCTATGTCCGGACGGTAAAAATCCACCTCCACCAGATTGGCCTTTTGATTGTCTTTTAAGATCGCTATTGATTTGTTTTCAGGATTATATCTTAAAAAGATTATGTTGGTTTTTCCTTGCGAAAATTCCTGAGGATATGCGCCAATTGATTGGAGGAAATCGACTGCCTTGGACTGACTTTCCTGACCATCTGGAGTAACTGCCTGATTCACAAGTTCCTTGTCGTCTTCAAAAAAATAGCGGTAGCTGAAATTAAAGTTTCTTATATCTATCAGGAGTTTCTGCTTTGGTTCGTTAAAGATCGCTTGGTTATTAATCAGCCTGTAGGAATTGGTGGCTTCGGTATCAAATCCCAAGGTTTTTGCGATAAGAAAAACTTTTTCCTTGTAGCCGAAACGGACTTGAGAAGGGGGCAGGAAGAAAACCTTTGCTGTAGCGGTGGCGGTGGTCGGAACTCCTTCTATAGTATCAAGCTTAAACTGCAATCCGGCGCTCGGTGATGCTTCAAGAAGATAGGGTTTTTTTATTTTGCCAAATGCAGTATTGGTAAATGGCGCTATAACCCGTGTCGACTGCACATACAACACTGTCAACCGGAAGGCGTAGTAAAAGATGAGAAGAATGATTACGATGAGGATTGCAAAGGGGTAAAACTTCCTCACATAGTAGGAAACATCCGTCAATGTCATACTTCATGATAGCAAATAGAAGAGGTCGAAATGCTATAATATGAGTTACTCCAGGGGTACCCAAGCGGTCAACGGGGGCAGACTGTAAATCTGCTGGCTTCGGCCTACGGGGGTTCGAGTCCCTCCCCCTGGACCAGTTTCTAATTTGCTATAATGTCCTCACGTATGAAGTCTTCAGAAAAAAAGAGAGCTAATTTCTCCGGATTGAAAGCGCTATTTCTCAACTGCACGCTAAAAAAATCTCCGGAGCTTTCTAACACTGAAGGTCTAATCAAAATCTCCCGAGCTATATTTGAAAAAAATAAAGTAAAGGCAGAAGTTATCCGCGTCGTTGATTATGATGTCGCTTATGGAGTTTGGCCAGACATGACAAAACAAGGATGGAAAAAGGATGAATGGCCAAAGATTCAAAAAAAAGTAATGGATGCGGATATTTTAGTTATCTGCTCTCCTATTTGGCTCGGTGATAAATCTTCGGTCTGTACAAAGGTTATTGAAAGACTTTACGCGAGTTCTGGAATTTTAAATGCGAAAGGACAATATGCATACTACGGAAGAGTCGGTGGTTGTCTGATCACGGGAAATGAGGACGGCATTAAACATTGCTCAATGAATATTCTCTATTCGCTACAGCATCTGGGATATGTAATTCCTCCTCAAGCAGATGCCGGATGGATCGGCGAAGCTGGTCCTGGACCCTCCTATCTCGACAAGGGATCGGGCGGACCGGAAAACGATTTCACCAATAGAAATACTACTTTTATGACTTGGAATCTCATGCACCTTGCAAAAATATTGAAGGACAAAGGTGGAGTGCCCGCATACGGTAATCAACGCTCAAAGTGGGATGCAGGAGCCCGATTTGATTTCCCTAATCCGGAATACAGATAAGAAATCTCAACAGCCACTTCTCGACTGAACGCGCTCTGATATACTTGCTTAATGGAAACGGGGATCATTCTCGGGTTAATTCCTTATTTTGGTTGGGCCATTGGGGATATCTTTGGTATCTACGCGTCACGTAAAGTAGGCGCTTATCTTACGACTTTTTATGTTTTTCTTTTCGGCTTCCTTTTTGCATCCCTATATATTCCGTTTGCCTTAAACGATCTTCAAAAAATTACTCTACCGCTACTATTACTTAATATTGTGTTTGGAGTCGTAGTACTGAGTGGAAACTTTATGATTAATGAAGCTTTTAAAATATCCAATGCATCTGTTATAGGAATTATCATTCAATCATTTCCTGCACTTGTAATAATCCTTTCGTGGTTAATATTCAAAGATCCAGTAAGTATCAATCAAGCGCTCTGGATCCTGCTGATTTTTATAGGAGTAACTTTATGTACAATTCATGTCAAAGACATAAAAACAGGACATTTATTTCGCGACAGGGGAATTAGATTGGCCCTTGTTGCAACTCTAGGATTCACTGCTTACTTCACGTTTCTGAGAATATTTATTGATAACTATGGTTGGTTCTGGTCAAACTATATTGCGATTGCAAGTTTTCCGTTGGCGCTTTTAGTAATTAAACCGATATTCAGAATCAAAGATCGTATACAAATTCCACGATTTAAGTTGGTTATACTGGCAACTGTCTTATCCGGAATACTTCTTAGAAGTGGCGATATTGCATTAAATTATGGTGTGGCAAAAGGGTACACGGCAATTACAGCTCCGATAGCTGGAGCGTCGCCTACTTTATTCGTAGTCCTCGCCGCTATCATTTTTAAAGACAAGACTTCACGCCAACAAAAAATAGGAATATTAATTACCTTGATCGGGATTGTTCTTCTCAGCTTCTCCATAAAAATGTTTTGATGCATTATATTTGTGCGTAAAAAATTCTAACGTAGTCTCCTCCCGCGAACCAACTACCCGCAGCTTCAAATACGGTAGGATTTAGCTTATAATTCACCAATGAAGCTCAAGTATCTTCTTATTGGGACGTTCTTGCTTGTTGTAGTTTTTCTTGTATTTAAGAACTCGACTGTTAAAAAAACAAGAGTCGTTGCTCCCCCATCAACCCCAACCATTACTCCAATTCCCAAGCTATATAATGCCCCCGTCATTAAGGAAAAGCCCGTCTACGGGATTGCGATGGTCGGAGACTCGATGACGGCAGCTTTGGGTCCACATGGAGGGGGCTTGAGCGACCACTTGAATTCACTATACAAAAAGAGGGCTGAAGATCCGCAAAGAATTATTATTGATAATTATGCAAAATCAAGCAATATTCTGGCTGTGAATGACCAACTCACTCAAAAAATAACCATTGATCCGTATACTTTCGGACCTTTGCTTTCGCAAAACTATGACCTGATTTTGGTCGAATCATTTGGGTATAATCCTCTATCCGAATTTGGCTTAGAAGGAGGATTAAAACGACAAGGGCAAGAACTTGAACTTCTTGTAAAAAAACTGGTTGCCACATTTCCGCAAACGGCTATTGTTTTTGTTGCAACCATCGCGCCCAATAAAGAAACTTATGCGCAGACAACACAACCCGATTACACAGCAGAGGAAAGAGCGAAAGGAGCAGAAGAACGAATCGCATATATAAAAAACCACATTCAGTTTGCAAAAGATAACGATATCCCCTTGATTAATATTTATGAAAAGTCTTTAACTGCTAACGGAGACGGAAACGTAACATATATTAATCCGACTGATGATATCCATCCTTCTTTTGCCGGAGTTGATTTTATTGGAGATGAAATCGCGAATTTTATCCACGCTAATAAAATCCTACCCTAAGAACTTAGCTGTTATAATTCCTACATGAAGCAGAAGAAAACGAAAATAATTACAATCTGCTCGAGCGCCTCTCATTATAAAAACGTTTTGGATCTTGAAAAGGATTTAAAAAAACTTGGTTTCAAAGTCAAAATTCCAAAAACTGCAAATGTAATGAAAAGGAGCAAGAATTTTGATATTTCTTTCTATAAAACATGGTATAAGAATAAAGCCGACTATAAGAAAAAGGCAAAACTGATGGATGGACACTTCAAAAAGGTATTAGATGCTGATGCAATCCTCGTCACAAATTTTGAAAAAAATGGTTTGCACGGATATATTGGAGGAAATGTTCTCATGGAGATGGTACTCGCCTATCACTACAAGAAGCCGATCTACCTGCTAAATCCCATTTCCGAAGACCTTTCTATAAAAGAAGAAGTGTACGCACTCTTCCCTACTTTCTTAAATGGCGACTTAAATAAGATTAAATGAACATCAAAAACATCGTATCCAAATTAAAAGCTCTAAATCTTCCTAAAGGATCTTATATCGTTTACGGGAGCTGTCCGATGACTGCGCTGGGAATAAGGGAAGCAAAAGACGTTGATCTGTATGTTTCTCAAGAGATCTACAAAGACTTGAAAAGAAGAGGGTGGAGGGAAATTGATAAGGGACCGAGGGACAAACCTGTTGTAAGTGATAACATCGAGGCGCATAATACCTGGGAATTTAGTCCTTATCATCCGACTCTTGAAGAATTACTTACGCGGGCTTTTGAAGTGGATGGCATTTCATTTGCTTCGATTGAAGATGTGCGGGAGTGGAAGGCTTCTTCAGGTCGACCAAAAGACCTTGCCGATATAGAGTTGATTGATAAATATATTTCTAAAAAATAGGCCATCTGATCAGTCTGAGCGCTTCATTTTAGAGCGATAGGATGATATAATGCCTCCATGGCCGAACTTATTGGACACGTGTCTGATCAAGACTATCAAGGTGAGCTACTACGAATATTTGAAGGGGAATTTCTCTTCCCCAGCAACGATCCCCATTTTAAAAATGGTAAGTTTTTAGGGCGTGAATTCCCGATACGAGTACCTTTGGCCATTCACCCAAATACTTCGGGAAGAATTGTAATCAATATGCCCGGACGGGATGGTGAAATCGATGGTTTTGATGAAAAATATAAAAAACTAGCTCGTCATATGCAATCTCAAGGTTTTGCGGCCGTGATAAGAACAGATAATATCTTTCTTGCTGGATACTTACCTGATGTTAAACTTCGCGCAGCGTTACATTATGCTAAGGAACATGCGTGGGAAATCTCTGGAGTTACAGAACCAGAAATCTTTTTAATGGGTTTCTCTGCCGGAGCAGGAGCAATAGCTGCAATCGCTCATGAATATCCCGAAGTTTCACGAATTCTTCTCCTTGCTCCGGGAGATAATATGGGAGGGGAAGCTATCCGAGAAGGTTTAGCTTTGTTTTCCGGGGACGCAACCATTGTTATCGGTGACAACGATGAAAATGTCGGGACGGAAGCCGGACAGAGATTTCACGACTATGCAACCGGCGCAAAAAACCGAGAACTTTTTATTCTCCCTGACTGCGATCATCAATTTAGAGGAGAAGTAAACGGACGAATTATGAGCGAGGCTCCTTTTTATGCATTTGCTCGCAGTGAAGAAGAGAGACCGACTTTTCCCGACGCCACCGGTGGCATTAAACTCTACGATTAATATGGCAATTAGAAAGGTAATTCAGCTCGGCCACCCTTCTTTAAAAAGCAGGAATAAAAAGATAAAAAACGTGCTTTCAAAAAAGACACAAAAGCTTCTAAAAGACTTGAGAGATACCATGTATAAAACAGGCCTCGTGGGAATTGCTGCCCCTCAAATCGCTGAAAACCATATGGTTTTCTTAACCCATCCAAGAAATATCAAATTAGGAAGAAAGATAAAAAAGTTCGATAAACTAAGAGTATTTATTAATCCGCAAATAACATTCGGTTCAAAACAAAAAATTGTCATCTATGAAGGGTGTGGAAGTGTTGCTGCACCAAGCTTTATTTTTGGTCCAGTCACAAGATCAAAAGAAATAGAAGTCAGCGCAAAAAATGAAAGAGGAGAAAGGTTTTCACTCCGTTGTGACGGACTCTTAGCGAGAGTGATTTTACATGAAATGGATCATCTGGATGGTGTCGAGTTTATTCAGAAAGTAGATAACTATTCAAAACTAATGCATAAAGAGCATTATTACAAAAAAGTCAGAAGCTCTGCTAAACAAAAAAAGGCTTTGAAAATAACAAAAGTCCTGTATAAAAAACTTTAAATTATGGGAATTGAACGCACTATCGGAAAAGAAGCGGTACGTTTTATAAAAAAGGATCCTTCGAAACTAAAACTTGTGGCCGGATTGTATGCCCTATCTTTTCTGGATCCCCGCGCCGGAAAATTAGCAAGAGCTCAGTATTTCTTCTTAAGACATATGGATGATCTTTTGGATGGAGAGATGGAAGTAGGGGGAAATCCGATAGACTACGCAATGAAATTAAGAGATCAGATTGAAACCGGGAGGTTTGATCCTAACTTACCTATCGCCCAACTGGTTACATATGCACTTCCTATTTTAGAGCGTAGAGCAAGAGAGGATGATGATCCAAGGGAAGAGTTTAAAAAAGAAATAGATGGACTTATGGATGACTATTTTAGACGCACTAAAAGAAAGACGAGTACTCAAGAAGAACTTGAAGAGGTTTACCGTGCTACTTTTGATCCAGCGTTAAATTTGTTTTTAATTGGATTCCGTTCACAGCTTCGTGCGGTTGATATTCCTGATTATTCATCAAGTCTCGGAAGATTATATAGCGTGCGGGATCTTGATAAAGATTGGGCTCTTGGAATATTCAATATTCCAATCGAAATCTTGGAGAAAGCAGGTCTTTCTTCTTTTTCTTCTTTTGGAGAGATTCAAAGCAATAAGACCGTTCTGGACTGGCTGCAAGAAGAGATAAATGAGGGCAAAAAAGGTTTGGCCGTCGCGCGGAGACGAATTGAAAATTCTCGTGAACCACTTACCCGCAGAGTACTTGGAGGTCTTTTGCATAGTGCACAAAAAATTGAAGTCTCCAACTTCTAAGGCTTTAAGCAATTCCAGAAAATTTTTTTACTTTTTTTAATTCCTCATGCACCGTCATCTTGTTTGCGTCAATTGTCAGAAAACGAAGGTTTGCTTTTTTTACCATTTCGTTTACAATTTTTTTGATTTCTTCGGACTCCAGTGTTTCATATCCTTTTAAAGTAGAGATTTTAACCCCTAAAATCGGCGCCCCCATAAGAATAATTCCATTTACGTGATTGAAAAATTTGTCGATTTGCTTTCCGATTTTGAATAAATATTGCTCCAGTAATATCACTACGTCTTGTTCTGAGGAGCGCAGATTAACAAGCATCTGCAGATGCGCTTTCATTGAGATAAAAGATCTATTCATAAAAATAATTTTCTTTTCAAAGTCTGTTTTTACAACAAAATTATGCTGTTCTATTGTAGTCGTATAATACTTATCGACGAGTGTTTTAAGTTCTTGAGCGCTCACTACGATCATCTTTTTAAAACTTAGTTCGGTTTCTCCCATTATCTGTCTTCCTTTTGTAGTAAGTCTAAAATTCTCAAGTGGGTATTGTGAAGGTATTCCACGCGCGACGAGATTACCTTCCCTCTCCAGTGCGGAAAGGAGAGTGTCTTTTCCGCTTGATGTAGCGCCCTCAACAATAAAAATCCTATTATTCATATGGCTTCTAATTGTAACAGCTCTCTTACTTTTTTATTACTAATCTTTCATTGTTTTCTTAATAAGCGGTTATATTCTGAAAATATGTCTTTGGGGAAAGGAGGTGATAAATAATGGCTTCACGATCCTATGGATGCCCAGCTTGTGGCTTCAAGAGCGAAAATGAAGATGATGTAATAAACCACATCATTGAAAGCGCGACTGACTATCCAAATTGAGTCAAAGAGTGAAATATATTAGACAGTCTTGATATACTTCACCTTATGGCCGATTTAAAATCCTTAGAAAAGGAGATTCAACTGATTGGGGCGAGAAATAAAAAGGTTGGATTGGATAAAGCTTGGGAAACTAGTCTGACCCGAAGAGTGCTTTTGAGTATTTTTACTTATATTGCTGTCGGTTTTTATCTAGACGCGATCCACATTTCACAACCATGGCTCAATGCCATAGTTCCCACCTTCGCATTTCTACTTTCTACCCTAACGCTCCCCTACTTTAGAAAGCTCTGGGAGAAATACACTCACCACAATTAGCTTCTGCTATAATGCCCTCATGCGAAAACTAACATTGCGCTATGGGGAAAATCCTCACCAGAAAGATTCTTTTGTTCATTTTGAAAAAAACAACAACTCTCCTCTTAAGAATTTAAAAAAGCTCGTCGGAAGGGAACTTTCCTACGTCAACTTTACGGATATATCATCTGGTTTGGAAACAGTAAGAATGTTTAACGAACCTGCTGCAGTCGTAATCAAGCACAATAGTCCGTCAGGAATCGCATTGGGGAAAAATTCGGAAGAAGCCTTAAGGAGAGCTGTTGCCGCTGATCCGGTATCGGCGTTCGGGGGGGTTGTCGTAATGAACAGTCCGATTGATGAAAAAACCGCAAAGGCTTTTACCGATTTTAAAGCAAGCCGCGTACAGATGGACATCGTCGCCGCTCCATCGGTTACGAGAGAGGCACAAAAGATTATAAACTGGGTAAGGAAAACTACGGGAATCTATACGTTTGGAAAAATCCCAAAAAAACGATCCAATAAAAACCACTTGAAATTTTTTGACGGCGGATATGTCTCTCAATTTTGGGATGACAATGTAGAAAAAAGTTTTAAAGACTGGAAAGTAGTTTCAAAAGTAAAACCAACCAAACAGCAAGTAAAACAAATGCGGATGGCGTGGAAATTTATTATGAGGATCCGCTCCAATTCAATAATTGTGGTCGACAGGATCCTTCCGATGACCCGCGGGATCGGTAGCGGACAGACTGCAAGAGTATTTTCCACAGAGATTGCCTTAAAACACGCGGGTAAATTTGCAAAAGGCGGAATTCTTGCAAGTGACAGCTTTTTTCCGTTTCCTGATTCTGTTGAACTCGCTGCAAAGTTCAAAATAGGAGCTATCGTGCAACAAGGTGGATCAATGAATGATCAGGCTGCTATTGAAGCTGCAGATAAAGCAAGGATTCCAATGGTCTTTACGTACCGTCGTGCCTTCTGGCATTAATTGATATAATAAACAAATGCCCCCTGCATATTTTGGATACGCCGCCACATTATTCAGCGTCACCATATTCTTTCCTCAGGTTATTAAGGTTTGGAAAAGTAAACACACTGGGGACCTTTCCTTGCTTACTTGGGTACTGACTACTATAGCAGTTTCCTTCTGGTTGATTTACGGACTTTTAATAAGAGACTGGCCCGTCATAATAACCAATACAACTAACTTAACAATGAGTATTTTTGTTCTAACACTTAAGAAGAAATATGGATAAATTAATCAGGAAACAACTCGCAGACTACCTCAAAGGGAAACATGCCCATATGTCTTTGGAAGATGCGGTTAAGGGCTTCCCTGTGAATCAGATCAATTCCAAGGCGCCCAATAGCGACTATACCCCCTACAGACTACTTGAGCACATCAGAAGAACACAGGGAGATATTGTCGAATTTATCAAAAACCCGAAATATAAATACTTAAAGTGGCCTGAAGATTATTGGCCAAAAGACAATTTTAAGGCAACTAAAAAAGATTGGGATAAGTCGCTAAAAATGTATAAAAAGGATTATAAGGAGCTTATTGCAATAACCCAAAATCCCAAACTAGATCTTATGAGGAAAATTCCTCATGGCACCGGGCAAAGTATTTTTAAAGAAATAATCGTCATCATAGACCACAATTCCTACCACATAGGAGAATTTGGAATCCTCCGAGACGTAATGAAGACGTGGGGTAAGACAAAAAGCCCGGTCTGACAATCTATTTTTCTACTTGACAGCTTTAAAAGACGCTCCTATACTCAGCTTATATTTCACATCTTGGAAAGGGGGTGATACATATGAAGGCATTACATGTCGTTTCATTTCTTCTTGTCGTAGTTGGAGCTTTGAACTGGGGCTTGGTCGGATTCTTTAACTACAACCTCGTTGAGTCTTTGCTTGGTGCAGGTTCTCTTACTACAGTTGTATATAGCTTGGTTGGTGTCGCAGCTGTTGTCGAGGTAGCAACCCACAAGAAAAACTGTAAACTTTGCGGAGGTAAATAAACTATTTGGTTCTCTGAACCAGGTATAAATTAAAGGAGGGATTGAGTTCCCATTTCTTTATTTCTTTATATGGTCTGAAGGCTTGAATTCCAAATGCAGGATCATCCATATAGAAATACTTCAAATCTTTTCTTGCAATCACGTACAAATACTGCGTATGCCAATAATCCTCCAGATTTATGTCTTTTCCGTCTTTTTTGTGAAGGTATTTTATAACCGAGGAAAGATTGTCATAGGCAATAATCGTAATCAAGCCGTATTGAGGTAGATTTTCATTTTTAATGATATCGTACGCCTTTTTCTCCGATGGGTAATTCCAGTTTTTATCAAGTGCCCAAAAAGAATGCTGCGGTTTGGGAAGATAGAGCGCAAACGAACATATGATAAGAATCGTTACTAGTCCCAGATACATTCTCTTAAAGGTCTTTTTCTCAATCTTTTCAAACCAATTTCTCGCAAGGCCTACGGCAAGAAGTAGAATCATAAACGATAATGTTAGGAAATAGTGTTGCCTCTCCCCTGCCGGTTTTTTTACGGCGTCCCAGTTTTGAAAAAAAAGAATTGCCGTATTTGCATTATAAAATTGGTTGCGTATCTCAAAAATTAAGATCGGAGAAAATCCTATCATTACTCCCAATAAATAGAGGAAAAATTGAGGGAAACCGATTCGTACAAAGAATAAATAAAAGCCTAGAAGTCCCAATATCACCAAACCGAACTGGTAATGGTACTGCAATAAAACTCCCAAAAGTACCGACATTCCCAGGAAAACCCAGTTATTTTTTGTTTTCTTGTACCACCCCATGAAAAAGACTAAAAGGGGAAGCAGCGAAAACTGAAATGTAGGATTCCATAAAAAACGGGTAAAGTCAATATAATAAGGCAGGAGTGTGTAAACTGCCGTCAAAAAAAGCGCTATTCTTTTTCCCAAAAACATCTTTGCCCCATAATAGAGCGGGACTATCATCACTGCGCAAAAAAGCATGAATATATAAGATGCAGCTATTGGGTCCAATCTTCCCAAAAGGAGAAAGGCGAGAAATTCATAGTAGGTTGCAGGTCCCTGGAATATATCCCTCCCTTTAAAATACATTGAAATAGGAGGACCAATAAGCACGGGATTTTTAGTCTCCCACATTTTATAAGACTCGAGTGCGAATAGTCCCTGATCTCCGGAAAAGTTTAGGTACTCTGAAAAATGAATTGAACGAATGCTAATAAATAATGCAAAAAAAACGAGAAGTATGAGAAATTCTTTTTTGTATTTATTAAACCAGCGGAGTTTTTTTGCGGCTTTTGCCATTGGTAGATTGTACAGGAATTGAAGATAGTTTCAAGGGAGGTTTGTTAGATTAGTAGCCCATGTCGCCCATTCCGCCACCCGGCATCGGAGGTACTCCGCCACCTTGTGGATTTTTCTCAGGAAGATCTGTTACTAAGGCTTCGGTTGTAAGAATCATGGTTGCGACAGATGCTGCGTTTTCAAGTCCTGTGCGGACTACTTTTGCAGGATCAACCACTCCTTGTTTTATCATGGAGCCAAATTCCAAAGTCATTGCATTAAATCCAAAGTCATTTGAGCTGGAATCTTCTACTTTACGCAGTACCCAACCTGCATCAGCACCTGAGTTTGTAGCAATCATCTTCAAAGGTTCGGCTAAAGCTTGATATACAATATCTGCGCCAATTCTCTCCTCATCATTTGCAAGTTTTTTCTTCATCTCAAGTATCACTTTTCTGGCTTGAAGCAATGTGACTCCACCACCCGCGACAATTCCCTCTTCCAATGCTGCTTTTGTGGCAGCTACCGCATCGTTTACTCTTTCTTTCTTTTCTTTCATCTCAATTTCGGTGGCAGCACCGACATTAATAACTGCAACTCCACCGGTGAGTTTTGCCAATCTTTCCTGAAGTTTTTCTCGGTCAAAATCAGAAGTTGACGCTTCAACTTCTCTTCTTATTTGCGCTACCCGTCCTTTTATTTTTACAGCTTGTCCTTTTCCGCCTATAATCCGTGAATTTTCTTTGTCAGCCCAGACCTTATCAGCTCGTCCACAATCCTCGACCTCAACGCTTTCTAATTTTTTACCGAGATCTTCGGAGATTACCGTACCTCCGGTTAGAATTGCGATGTCATCAAGCATTTCTTTTCTTCGGTCTCCAAATCCGGGGGCTTTTATTACCAAAGCGTTGAATGTACCACGCAATTTATTTACGACCAATGTCGCGAGTGCTTCGCCTTCGACTTCATCTGCGATGATGACAAGATTTTTAGAAACCTTGACCACTTTCTCCAAAAATGGGAGTAAGTCGGCAACTGCTGTAATTTTTTTATCGGTAATCAGAATGTATGGATCGTCTATCTCAGCTTCCATTTTTTCAGGATTGGTGGAAAAATAAGCCGATGCATATCCGCGGTCAAATTCCATACCTTCTTTGTATTCAATCTCCATCTGCAGACCTCTTCCCTCTTCTACCGTCACTACACCATCTTTTCCAACTTTGAGTATTGCTTCTGCAATCTTTGCACCTATTACCTCGTCACCTGCAGAGATGGTTGCGACCTGGGTGATGCCGGAGTGATCGGATGAAGGAATTTTTTTAGCCATTGCCTTGACCTGCTCTACAACCGCTTCAACTGCCCGCTCTATACCTCTTTTCAAGATCATGGGATTTGCGCCTGCGGTGATGTTTTTAAGACCTGCGTTTACCATGGCTTGTGCGAGTAGGGTTGATGAAGTTGTACCATCTCCTGCGACGTCGTTGGTTTTGGAAGCTGCTTCTTTTACCAACTGAGCTCCCATGTTTTCAAACGGGTCTTCAAGTTCGATTTCTTTGGCTACGGTTACTCCGTCATGGACGACTGTAGGAGCTCCCCATTTTCTGTCTAGGGCAACGTTTCTTCCCCGTGGACCCAAAGTCGTAACCACGGCTTTAGCTAAGGTATTTACCCCTCGTGAAAGTTTTTGTCTTGCTTCTTCTGAAAATTTGATCTGTTTTGCCATAATTATTCAACAACTGCCATAATGTCTTTTTCCTCGATGATCATCCATTCTTCCGTACCGACCTTTACTTCATTTCCGCCCCATTTTTTATAAAGCACCTTCTGTCCTTTTTTGATTGAAACAGGAATCAGTTTCCCTTCATCGGTCTGGCGTCCCGGACCGACTTCCATTACTTCCCCTACCTGGGGTTTTTCTTTTACTGAATCCGGAAGAACGATGCCTGATGGAGTACGGGATTCCTCTGAAAGAGGTCTTATTAAAATATTGTCAAATAGGGGTTTAAGGTTTTTGTTACCGGTCATTGATTTTGCCATATTGTTCTACTTTTCTATGAATATTTTTAACTTACTAAAAAGATTAAAAATACTCTATACTGAAAAAAGAAGTGAAACTTATGATAATAAAAGTTTTGGTTTTTGTCAAGTAGTACTTCTGTTTGCTAACGATATGGATACGTCTCAAAGCCTGTCAGAAATAGAAAAACTCAAAAGCAAGTTGCAATCAGCCCATTTACCTGCCAACCTTCACGAGAAAGCCAGTCAACAAATCGAGCGCATTACTCTTACTCTGAAATATGGCGGGAATTTTGCCCAGTTTGATATAGTCGAAAAATATATAGATTGGATCACTAATATCCCATGGGAGGCAAAGACCGAGGATATATTGGATATAAAAAAAGCAAAAGAGGTCCTGGATAAAAATCACTATGGTCTCGAAAAGATTAAAACCCGCGTGCTTGAGTATTTATCAGTGCTTATACTGCAAAAAAAGAACATGAACGAAAAGGTTTTTCACGCTCCCTCGCTCTTCTTCGTAGGGTTGGTGGGAACGGGTAAAACAACCTTTGCAATCTCGCTTGCCGAAGCCTTGGGAAGAAAGTTTATCCGCATTCCTTTCGGAGGCCTTTCCTCTGCTCTGGATCTGCGCGGTCAATCGAAAACTACGCCGGAAGCTGAGCCTGGGATGATCATACGGGGTTTACGAAGGGCTGGATCTAAAAATCCCGTAATTCTTCTTGATGAGCTTGACCGTGTCACACCTGAATCACGTGCTTCCATCATGGGAGTCTTGGTCGAATTGCTGGATCCGGGTCAAAACCACGCCTATACTGACTATTTTGTGGATTATCCCTTCGACCTATCAGAAGTTATATTTATCGCCACAGCCAACAATACGACAAACATCGCAACAGCGGTCTTGGACCGACTCGAGCTTGTCCAGATGCCGTCTTACACTGATGATGAAAAGATTCAGATTGCGAAAAACTATGTCCTGCCAAAATACCTTAAAAGCTCCGGTCTTTCACCTGAAAGTTTAAAGATCGATGATGCAGTCTGGTCTAAATTCACGCGTCCCTTGGGGTTTGATGCAGGAATAAGATCTTTGGAACGAACTATTGAGGGAGTGGTCCGAAAAGCTGCCTATAAGACGGTTAATGGTGAAGGACCAACTTTTGTAATAAATGAGACAAATGTGAAAGACTTTCTTTAAGTATGGCGATCTGCGACCTTTGATGCTCCGAAAGAACTTGGCTTAATCTTTACATCATATCCGCTTCCCCGGATCATACCTACAACTTCATTAATAAGCTCTCTGGTTTCCCCATTGTGTCCAATGTCTACATGAATCTGAATATTGTATTTGGAGATGCCGTTTAGTCTAAAGAAATTGATAAAATTTTCAGAGGTCTCAAGAGACATAATTGCTTCGCGATAGATTCTTTCTTTTAAGGAAATCTGTTTTTCAAACAACTCCCTCTTCCAAAAATAAATGCCTCCGTGGCCTACGTGATGAATGATTAAAGCAGATACAAAATCGTAGCAGTTGGTGCGCAGTTTCTGAGAATCGGTACCCACAATGATCTCATATTTTCCTTTTTTATCCTGAGACATATACTCAGAGACAATAACTTTAAGTTTTTCGAGATCTACCTCACCGTACGTTGGACTTCTATACATAGCTTAAAAGCCTATTTTAACAGACATTATGGCCGATTCTACGGTAAAATATAGCCTGTATTGGTGCGGTGGCGAAGTGGCAACGCGGCGGTCTGCAAAACCGCTATGCAGGGGTTCGATTCCCCTCCGCACCTCCAAGGAGAGGTCGCATAGTGGACTAGTGCGGCAGTCTTGAAAACTGCTAAAAGCGCAAGCTTTTCGTGGGTTCGAATCCCACCCTCTCCGCCCTCCTATGAAATACAGGAAAGAAATATCTGCTGGTGGGATTGTTTTTAAGAAAGAAGGCAGTCAAATACTATGGCTCATTACACAGCATTCGCAACACAAGGGCTGGAGTTTTCCCAAAGGCTTGGTAGCTGATGAAGATAAAAATGAATCTATGGAGACTGCAGCTTTGCGGGAAGTACAGGAGGAAGGTGGAATCAAGGCAAAAATCACCGACAACAATCCTGTAAAAACTACCTACAAATATAAAACCGGTGGGTTTTTGGTTGATAAAACTGTCTACTACTTTCTTATGCAATATTTAGAAGGAGATCCTAAAGACCATGACTGGGAGGTGTCCGAAGCAAAGTTTGTCCCGGAAGAAGAAGCAGCGCAGACTTTAACATTTCCTACAGACAAAGATGCATTCGGCCAAATTTTGAAAAGGGTTGACAAGACAGTTTAATTACCTATAATAAGGGTAAGTTTATGGATTCAAGTCAAGATAATATCGGATTTACTTCCTCGCACTCCTCATCCGTCGGCGTACGGAAAAAGAATAATAAACTGTGGATCATTGTCGTAGTAGCATTGCTTTTGGCACTCGGGGGATATTTCCTTTATGCCAACTCTCAAAATCAAAAAAATGAGGAGACATCCTTAGAGGACGTCGTAGTCCCAACCGATGCGCCCACTGCAGCTCCTACTGAAGAAGCAACCCCAAGCGGGACTATAACTCCTACCGACAAACCTGAAGCTAAACCCACCACAGGTGTAGTTTCACAAGCAGCTGATCTTAATATCCAAGTCTTAAATGGGTCGGGTACGGTCGGTGCAGCAGGAGAAACCGCTACTTTCCTTAAAGATAAAGGCTACAAAAATGTGGAGACCGGAAATGCAGATAACTTTGATTACACCGGGGTAACAGTCCGCATAAAAGACTCTCAAAAGAAATTCCTCTCCACTATTACTAAAGATCTTGGAGAAAAATATACCGTGGAAACAGGAGACCCACTCCCTTCAGATAGTACTTCCGACGTCACCGTCACCGTAGGTAAATAAAAAATCCCTTCTTGATTTTGTATAATAAGAAAGCTATTCTTGCGTCTGTAGCTCAGTGGCAGAGCACTACTCTTATAAAGTAGGGGTCCTTGGTTCGATCCCAAGCAGACGCACAGAGTGGTAGCAAGTTAGCGCAGATAGCCAAGGTGGTCACGGCGGGGGTCTGAAAAACCTCAGATGTCAGTTCGACTCTGACTCTGCGCACCAAGATCAAACCTGACTTTTGGAAGTTTCATGTGTCTAAACAGCATCTGGAATCCATAAAGCAGTACCACAACTGCACAAATCCTCAAAGCAATCCATGGTCCAAAAACTTGAGCAAAATAGCCTATTTGAAAATTTCCCAGAGGCAACAACCCGATGAGCATCAAGACGTAAACGCTCATCACTCTTCCCCGTATAGAATCTTTCACTTGGTGTTGGATAGAAGCGTTCAGCATTGAAAGCATTGCGAGAATTCCTGCACCTGATAAGAAAAGCCAAATATATGAAAAAGAAACATTCTCGGTAAGTGTTAAAAGGAAAAGACTAATACCATATAACGTAGATCCTCCGATTATAAAAACTAAGGGATGAACTTTTCTTGAAAAGGCGGATACGATGATCAATGCACAAACGGATCCGGCTCCACTTGCCGCGTATAAAAATCCCAAACCTGTTGCGTCCAGATGAAGTATGTCCCTTGCTACGACAGGAAGAATTGTCAGATGAGACCATCCAAAAACCGAAGCTACCGAAACAAAAAAAAGCAGAGTCCTAATACTCGGGTTTGAAAAAGAATACACTAAACCCTCTTTAATTTGTTTAATAGGATTCATGTGTTTTGGAACTATCTTTTCCTGAAAACTCATAAGAAGAAGTCCTCCGATTGCCGCAAGATACGTAAATCCGTTTACGATAAAAGCTCCCCCTACTCCAGCGTACCCTATGACAAAACCCCCCAAACTTGGTCCTATAACTCTTGCTGAATTAAAAATGCCTGCATTTAATGCAATCGCCGATGACAATACTTTTCTATCAACCATCTCACTTGAGAAAGCCTGTCTTGCCGGCGCGTCTATAGCAATATTTAATCCGAAAAGAAATGCATAAACCATAACGTGTTCTATCTGGACTTTTCCTGTGAGCGTAAGTGCTCCCAGTATAAAGGCAAGCACCATCTCAAAACTTTTAGTAAGAAGAAGTATATTGCGCTTTGGAAATCTGTCAGCGATCACTCCACCAAATAAAGAAAACAGTAATGAAGGAAAAGTTGTGGTGGCGGCAACCAGACCAACCCAAAATGCTGAATTAGTAAGATTAAGAACCAGCCAGCCTAATGCAACATTTTGCATCCAGGTCCCAGAGAGTGAGATAAGTTGTCCTACAAACCACAACCTAAAATTTCTACTTTTTAAGGCGGGAAAAATCTTTGATATAAATTCTTTCATAAAAATAGCCCTCAATCCATACATGATATAATATGATCTCGTGCGGGTGTAGTTGAGTGGTACAATGCGTCCTTGCCAAGGATGAGCCGAGGGTTCGATTCCCTTCACCCGCTCCAAATTTAGCGTAGTATTACGTTTTCTTTGATGATCTTGAGCATCTCTTCGTGAACAAGACCATTAGTCATAAGGGCTCCCTTTACCTGACCATCATATCTTTGTTCGTTTCCAAAAAGATCTGTAACCTTTCCGCCGGCTTCTTCTACCAGGATTTTCACGGCTGCCACATCATGAGCATTTTTACCCGCATATATTGCAGCTGCAATATCTCCTGCTGCTACCATATTTGCCGAATAGACAATTGAGAGTGAATGAAAGGGAAACGCTTTTTTCATAGCTATTACGTCGGCCACTTTAGACATATAAAACGTAGAAAAAAATAGCAGGGCTACCTGTACCGGAGATTTTTCTATAGTTTTTGCTTTTGAAACTCTTATTGGTTTTTCGTTTAAGAAGGATCCTTTTCCTTTTTCTGCAGAATACAGCCGGTCAAACATTGGGTCGTACGTAACACCAATTACAGGCTCTCCGTTTTTTACCAAGGCTAAAGAGAAAGCAAAGATTGGCGTTCCGTGTGAAAAAGGAATGGTGCCGTCTATCGGATCGCAGACCCAGACGTATTCCGCATTATCCTTCATCGCACTCTCCTCTTCAGCAAGAACTCCGTGATCCGGGTGGTTTTTTCTTATTGCATCTAAAACCAACTTGTTTACGGCAAAGTCGGTGTCGGTGACAGGAGTCCCATCTTTTTTCCACTCCCTTTTCCCTCTAAGAGAAAAGTTTTCTTTAATTATCTCGCCTGCTTTGTAGGCAAGATCTATGGCAAATGATTTATAGTCGTTATTCACGTGGACCTGCCGAGAATCGAACTCGGGTTTCTCCGTTGCGAACGGGGTGTTCTACCACTGAACTACAGGCCCTGTGTCTCCGGGGAGAATCGAACTCCCATCCTAGGCTCCGGAAGCCCATATTCTATCCGTTAAACTACGGAGACTCATTTCACCGTAAGAAAAACGTAAAAAGAATTATAGCAAGGGCAATCCTATAAAATCCGAAGATGTGAAGGGTCCGGTTTTTTAAATGGTTAATAAACCACCTCATTGTGAGATACGCTGTAATAAAAGAGGCAATAAACCCTACAGCCAGAATTGGCAGGTTAGAACTCACGCCGGTAAGCAAACCATAAGATTTATATAAATCGTAAACAGACGCGGCAAGAATAGTAGGAACCGCAAGGAGAAACGAATACAGAGCGGACTCATGCCTTCGGTATCCGAGAAATAACATAGCGATGATCACGATGCCTGCGCGTGAAACTCCCGGGATAACGGCGACCGACTGGAAAATGCCGACAATAATTGCATCTTTGTAGGTCAAATGTGTGAGATTTTTTGTGAGATGAATCTGTTTTTTTTCAATCAGATGCTCCATGACTAAAAATAGCAATCCGAAAAGAAACAACATGCTGAGGATGAGCGGGTCGGATTCAAAAAATACATTCTTGACCGTATAATAAAGCGTAAATCCGACAATTGCTGTAGGTATGAAAGAGACTAATACTTTTTTAACGACTTCTTTATGTTTTATTAAGTAGGACCAGTAGAGTACGAAGACGGAAAGGATGGCTCCTGATTGAATAAATACCTCGAAAAATTTCTGGTACTCCGTCTGCTCTATCTTTAACAACTTGCTTGCGATGATCAGATGTGCGGTCGATGAGATCGGGAGAAACTCGGTGACGCCCTCGATAACACCCAGGATAAGCGCGCTTATAACGTTTAGCATTTAGCATATAGTATAAAGCATTTGGGTTTTCCCTACATACTAAATGCTGCATGCTATATACTATTTCTCATGAGAATCGCTCTTGTGCACGATCAACTACAGGAGTTTGGCGGTGCAGAACGGGTTTTCTTAGCTTTAAAAAAAATCTACCCCTCCTCGGACGTATTCACCGCTTTTTATAATGAAGAAACACTTAGGAAACACGCTCCTGATTACAAAGCCTGGAAGATAAAAACATCGTTGGTATCCAGAATTCCATTTTTTGTAAAACTTTACTCCCCTCTCAGATTTCTGGCTCCTGTAATTTGGGAGAGTTTTGATTTTTCACAATACGATCTTGTGATCTCTTCTTCCGGCTGGTATATGTCAAAAAATATTAAAACAAAAAAGCCTACAATCCATATTTCCTATATACATCACCCGCCGCGTTATCTTTACGGATATGAGACTGCGATGGAATGGCAGAAACATTTACTGATAAAAATCTACGCTAATATTATCAACCACAGATTGAGGATTTGGGATTATTATGCGTCACAACGAGCAGATTATTTTATAGCGAACTCCGAGGATACTAAAAAGAGAGTTGTTAAATTTTACAAAAGAAATTCAACGGTAATATATCCTCCGGTGGATATTCCCAAAAAAAATTCGGAATTCAGAATTCAGAATTCAGAATATTATGTAACTCTCTCACGTCTTGCCCGGGCAAAACATATTGAGATTCTTATAGACGCGGCTAATAAAAATAAATTCAAACTAAAAATTGTAGGTGTGGGGAGAGATCTTAATTTTCTTAAAAGTATGGCCGGACCTACTGTGGAATTTCTAGGTCATATTGAGGATAAAGAATTCGGAGAATTGTTTACTAATGCAAAGGCTTTTCTGTTTGCATCGGTGGACGAAGAGTTTGGCATAGCTCCTGTGGAGGCTATGGGATTTGGTGTGCCGGTGATAGCATATTCTTCCGGAGGCCTGAAAGAAACGGTTAAACCCGGCATCAACGGCTATTTATTTGAAGAACTCTCGTCTTCATCTTTACTAAGGGAAATAAAAAAACTTGAAACTTTGTCTAAAGAAAAATATCTCGAGATGAGAAAAAACTCACGGAAAGAAGCGGAGAAATATTCCTTCGAGAGATTTAAAAAAGAAATTCTACAATTTGTAAAATCAAAAACAAAATGACAGAGCACGAAGAACCAAAGGAGAATCGGTTCCAAGGAACAGTAAGACCTCTGGCCGTATCAGATCTTTCTCAACTCAAACCTATACTTGAAACGTGGATTAGATTCCCGACTCAAACAGGTACTTTGCTTTTAGAAGAGGTTGAGGAAACGTTAGAAGAAATGAAAACAAGTGCTGAGGGCGGAAATGACAAGAAATACTTTGTCGCCGAAAATCCTGCCGGGCATGTAGTGGGAGTTTTGGGATATCAACCTTTACGGGCTGAGATGCTGCCGTTTTCAGCTACAGATAGACCTCTGGAAGTAATTAATGCGTATGCAGACATCGATCATCGAAAAGGTAAAGGCGTAGGAAAAGCCTTACTTCAAAGAATTGAAGATGAAATAAGAAACGGTGGACATGAAGAGTTTTTGTTAAATAGCGGTCCTCGATATAGGGAAACAGGCTGGCCTTTTTGGACAAAAATGCTAGGAGCACCTGTCGGGACAATGAAAGATTTCTACGGTCCTGGGAACGATGCGCCGGTGTGGAGAAAAGTTTTTAATCCGCCTGCTCATAAATAAGGCGCCCAGTTGGAAATAGGCATAATGTTGTAGAGTGAAAAATTCCACGCATACATAAAAATACCCGGAAGTAGCAATAAGAAAACGTAAAGAAACTTCTTTGATGTAAAGAATCTTTCAAAAGCAAAACATGCAAGCATCCAGATTGGAACGCTGTATCTTGCGATGTCACGGTGCTGCACAAACAAAACAGCTGTGGTGAAAATCAACGCAAAATAAAAAAAGCTGCGGTATTTTGAATCCTTAAGGGTAAAGACTGTCATTAAATAAAGAAAGAGATAAAACAATATATCTTCAAGCCACCCGGTCCCCACCCAAGGTACCGTATGGTTAAGTGCCGAATATGGTGCTACCAAATGGATATTGTCTCCGGAATTAAAGTATGCAAAAAAATCTCCATACTGGACCTGGTAAAGTAGAAAGACTCCTAGCAGACCAGCGGGCACAAAAAGTAGCCATAGACTTTTTACTTCAAACTTTCGGTTCCGGATATATCTTTCCAGTAAAACAAGGGCGTATGCTCCAAATAGTAATATTCCCGGGGTTTTTGTGGCGGCTGCCAACCCACCTAATATACCCGACCACAGATATTTTCCTTTCTCAAAGAAAAACAAAGAGGCTAGGATTAGAAAAATAAACAAAGGTTCCGGTGCCCCAACCGTTCTTAATACCAGTAACCTCGGGAGAAATAAGAACACCACGGAAAGCATAAAAGGATTTTTACTTAAGTTCAGTCTTTTGACCACTTCATAAAAAAGCACGGCGAGTAATGCCGAAAATAATATATTTACAAAAATCATGGATTTGAGAAAACCGAAAACCGGAGCAAAGGTTTTTATCAATAAGGGATACAAAGGAATATGTGCTGCAAAATATGCAGGCGGCAGGGACGCTTCAATTCCCAACCTCATTATCTCGGAAGGATTATATAAGGTCTTTGCGGCTACTACATACAAAGGGCCGTCGAAATGCCTTAAAATATACTCAAAATTAGAGTTTGGGATTGGTAAACCAAACCAGTTGGAGCTTTTGAGAAGAAAGGGTAGCCAGACTAAAAAAGTCGATACAACCACTATCCCAACGAGTGAAAGTTGTGGAAGGAATTTATTGTATAATTTGCTCATAAAACTCATCATATTCTAACAACAATGACTACAAAAGTCTTAGGATTTTTTAAAAGAGATAGGACCCTCTCGATAGCGCTGGGCATTTTTTTTACAGGTTTTTTCTTGAGGATCTATAAATTTTATGATTTTGTAACCTATTTAGGGGATCAAGGACGCGACGCCATCGTCTTAAAACGAATACTTACACTTGAACACTTCCCTGCAATAGGCGCCCCTACATCTGTCGGTCAGGTATATTTGGGCCCGTTTTACTATTACTTTATCGCACCCTGGCTGTGGTTATCAAACTTTAATCCGGTTGGGCCTGCAGTAGGTGTTGCTTTTTTCTCAAGCCTTTATGTTCTTATCAATTACTTGCTTATCAAAGATCTTTTTGGAAGAAAAACAGCTCTTATATCCTCTGCTCTCATTGCTTTTTCCGCCGTGCTGATTGAACTTTCAAGGTTTTCCTGGAATCCCAATCTTCTACCTCTCTTTACACTTCTTCTGGTCTATTCCACGATCAAAGCCGTACAAACCCATAGAAAAATATTCTATCTACTCGCCGGAGCCTTCCTTTCACTCACCATTCAACTTCATTATCTTGCACTTTTTCTAGCTATGCCAGTAGCTGTTATTTTTTTGTGGGATCTCTTGGAAAATAAAAAAGAAATAGGATTGGGAATTAAAAAAGTTCTGATGAGTTTTGGCTCATTTCTTTTCTTTTCTTCTCCCCTTTTAGTTTTCGATCTACGTCACGATTTCTTAAATAGTAAAAACTTTATAAAACTGTTTCAGGAATCGTCGCCAGGCACATCTTCAAATAAACTAGAAGGTCTTTTTCAAACATTCTTTACCCTGAATCAGCATGTATTTCAAACTCCGCTTGAAGCTTTATTACTGGGAATACTTCTCGTTATTTTTACGGCGCTTTTCTTTCTGCAGATAAAGACCAACCGCAAGCTTTCCTATGTCTCTCTTTTTTTCTTACTTTCCCTATTTGGACTATCTCTTTATTCCGGACCAAAGCATCCACATTACTATGGAACTGTTTATCCTCTTTACTTTATACTCATAAGCTATCTTCTAGCAAACCTTCTCAAAACCAAAATCTTTATACCCATATTTCTATTATTTGTAGCCGCATATGTTTTCTTTAACTCCCAAAGTTACCATTACTTTTACGACCAAGGCTCTGATCAGATCACTAAAGCGCAGGTTATAGCTCGAGCGATCAAAGACTCCGTCACTAAGGAAAAATTTGTCGTCACCGCTCTTCCCAATCAGTACTCGGACTCCACCTACCGCTATTTTCTCGAGGTCTGGGGAAAGCGAGCTTTGGAAAAAGACTCGATTGAACCCTCACAAGAATTATTTGTAATCTGCGAAGGTGAATGCAAGCCAATAGGAGATCCACAGTGGGACATAGCTTTTTTTAAACCGAAAAAAGTAGAAGAGAAGCGATTAATTCTTCCCCATATTACAATGTATAGATTGAGCAACTAAATATGAATATTTCACTCATCGTCCCCTGTTTTAATGAATCCTCTAATTTGCAAAAAGGAGTTCTTGATAAGATCGGTAACTACGTCGCCAATGATCCCAGATTCAAAGAGGTACTCATCGTTGACGATGGTTCCACAGATAGTTCAAAATTAATAATAAAAGAATTTTATCTTCCCAAATTTCCAAAGTTCAAACTTATAGAAAACGATCACCGGGGAAAAGCGTTTGCAGTTATTACCGGTATTCAAAAAGCAAAAGGAGAGCGTGTAATTTTCTCTGATATAGATCTTGCGACTCCGATAGAGGAAGCCGAAAAACTTATCAAGGGACTAACAAATGGTTTCCAAATCGTTATCGGATCAAGAAATTCCAGGAGAAAGGGTGCGCCTTTTTTACGGAAAGTTATGGCCGTAGGTCTCATTGCCGTAAGAGGATTTTTTATAGGCCTTGGAAATATCCGCGATACCCAATGCGGATTCAAGGCTTTCGAAAGAAAAACAGCATTAACGATCATAGATAAGCTGCGGGTTTTTAATCCACAAAGACAGGTAAGAGGATCTTCTGTTTCTGCAGGATTTGATTTGGAGTTTTTATTTTTGGCAAAGCGGATGAATCTTGAAATAAAAGAAGTACCGGTTACGTGGCGTCATGTTGAAACCAAAAACGTCAACTTTTTAACAGATTCTATTGAAACCCTACGGGATCTGATAAAAATCAGGCTCTACGATCTTGCAGGCAAATATAAATAAAGATGTTCAAAAACATAAAGAGAGTTCTTATTTCTTACTGGCCTCTTTTTGTGATTCTTCTTGTCGCCGGCTCTCTTTTTTTCTTTCAACTGGGACGCGAGCCTTTATGGGACTGGGATGAGTGTATCTATACGCAGTATGGAAAAGAGATGAAGTCATCGGGTAATTTCCTTACTAATCAATGGAACGGAGGAACGCGTCTTGAAAAACCACCCGGTTATTCAATATTACTACAGCTCCCCTTTGCTTTTGGAATCAACGAATTTTCATCCAGATTCCTCGCGGTTTTGATGGGGCTTGGTTTAATAGCTGCCGTCTATATATTAGCTAGGAAATACTTTTCGCAGGAAGTAGCCATCCTCTCAAGTTTGTTGTTACTTACATCAGAGGCTGTAGTAATTTACTCTTTGAGGGCAAATACTGAACTAGCGTTTGCGCTTTGCGTGGTACTGGGCGTCTACTTTTGGCTACGGAGCGACGAGAAGAAATCTCTCAGTTATGTCGCAGGAGTTTTCTTTGGAATAGGCGTCATGATAAAAGGACTAGCGATCCAGTTCCTTCCTCCTCTTTTCCTGTCTGTTTTTATTGATTTTAAAAAAGAAAGATTTCTTAATTTCCTTAGAGTCCTTGCTGCGTTTCTTGTAGTGATTGCTCCATGGCATATCATGCAATTTCTACAACACGGGAATCATTTCTATCAAATTTACATTTATGAAAACATAATTAAAAAGGTCGATAACCCCGTGGAGTTTCATTTTGGAGGAAGACTTTTTTACTTTAAGTTATTTTTTCAGGAATTATATCCATGGGTATTTTTTGTACTGGTATTACCTGTCTACTATCTCTTGAATTTAAAGAAGTTCTTAAATAAAAAGAACTTTCTCAAAGAAATTAAGAATCAAAGAGTTCTCGCTTGTCTTCTTCTGTTTGTCGTAATTCCTTTGGCACTTCTCACCAGAGCTCAGACTAAGATTGCCTGGTATACATTATCTATCTACCCCTTTCTCTCCATCATCCTTGCGTATAGTATTAGTCTTTTCTTTTCTTCAAAGAAATTAAAACCTCTTTTCTATGTTCTTATGATTTTGGTTATGCTTGACGCTGGGAGATTGATGATAAACGAAACAAGGCTTACTAAGAGTGGCCCTGATATTTCACCGCGTTATAAAACTCTCAAGGAAGTCGCTAAGGTTGAGGGCGATACCCTAGACTATCTAGTTCAATATTCGGAACGTCGGGGTTGGGAAACGCTTTCAAAGAATCTAACTACCTCAACTACATTTATTTATGGAGGAAATCCTTGTGCCGTTTACTACACAGGGAAAAAAGTTAATTACTACTACGAGATTAAAAAGTTTCAGGAACGGGTAAAAAAAGGCGGAGGACTTTATCTTTTAGAAAACGGAGACTTGTGGACTGTAAAAGACTTACCAGTCAAAAAAATATACGGCAACCTGGACTTCACTCTGTTCAGGAACTAGTAGTCGTTACTCCTGATGGATTTGGCCCAACATATAGCCTTCCTAAAGTCCTCATCTCTCCTTCTTTAAAATCAGTAGGACTGGCATGCATTAATGTTCTCGCTTCCTTACTCCGATACAAATGACCACTAGGATAATCTCTTTTAAGCATTCCCTTTATGGCGTCCTCATAACTCTGATGCAGGTTTCCTTTGTATTCAAAGTCACCTTCCCAAAAGGATGTCGCACGACTACCCGTAAAGAAAAAGACAAAGCAAGGATCATTGGGTGGAATAAAATCAACGTGGGGTAATCTATCATCATACTGTCCGTGATCCGTTTCAGGATCTTCTAACTTATATCTCCTAATTTCGCCAAATATTTGATGTGCTGCGTTAGGGTGATTCTGCATAAGTAGAGAATTTCTATAATCCGAAGCAATTTGTTCAATTATTTCTTCAATGGCTCTATCCTTTTCTATTTTTATTTCTTTTGGATCCCATATCTTTCCACCTAATGATTCAAAATATCTTTTGAGGTCCTCATCGAGGACTAAACCTTCAGGAGTAATCTTAAAACCAATTCCAATAGCAAACGGATCACCCTCATTCAATGCTCGAAAAGAATCGGGAAGACGTCCTAGATCTTCTACCGTGCTCGTAACTCTGTCTCCCTCTCTTATTTCTTCTTCTGCTCGTGAATCCTTCATGAGTTAGTATGATTACTTTAATCTTTTTCTATTGCTGACAATAACGCCTACTAAGACCGCATTTGCTAAAAAGACTGCTGCGGGGTAAAGAGCTGTAATGAGTGAGAATTTTTCCAAAGCGAATAGCGAAATCAGATGCTTTGCTCCGCTTAGTTCATGGGTGATCAAAGTCTCTTCTCTCGGTTTCGTAATGCTTTTTCTGATTGTAGGAATAAAACCCATTACGTCTATTAAAGTAACCAAAATAATCGAGGCAGTGATATCTTTAACCGCAAACCATAAAATAGCTGCTGCCCCGGCCCCAATTAAGCTCAAATTATCACTACGGGTAATGTCTTTAGTTCCATACGGAATTGCCAATGCCAATATCACGAGACACAACGTTGCTGTGACTCCTGTAGTCCATGCGCCGGGACCTGCGTTATCCGACAACTGAGCAAAAAATGCAATAAAAGTTAAGGGAGTCCATACAATCCATGTATATAAATGGGGCTTGGTCTTTCTTTTTAGAATATCAACAATGTACGGAAAGAGGCTGAAGATGCTTAAGAAAACAGCAATTAATCCGATTATTGATTTTAGTGGAAGCATAACGTATTACACGCTCTTACTCATCTCAACAAATAGTATAATAACATAATTACTACTATGTTTAACATAGGCGATTACTTCACTTGGGTTAAGAAAAACATAAGAATACGGGACTACTTTAGTTATAAAATTATTGCACTTCTTTTCTTTGCAACGCGTCTGATTAATCTCGATAAGTTTCCTATTTTTACCGATGAAGGAATTTATATCAGGTGGGCGCGAGTCGCATGGCATGATGCCAACTGGCGGTTCATTTCACTTACCGACGGTAGGCAGCCATTACAGACTTGGCTGACTATCCCCTTTTTAAAATTCTTCCCCGATAATCTCCTTTTAGGAGGAAGACTTTTTGCTGTACTTAGTGGATTCATTGCGCTTATAGGACTTTTTGTTCTTGTTTACTATCTGTTCGGGAAACGCGCTTCTTTAATAGCAGGACTTTTGTACGTACTTACTCCTTTTTTTCTTTTCTACGACCGGCTGGCGCTAGTTGATTCAATGGTAAATGCGGGATTTATCTGGGGATTATTCTTTTTAATACTTCTTGCGAGGACGCAGAGATTGGACGTTGCCTTTTTATATGGACTTACCATGGGCATGACGCTTCTAGCCAAATCCTCCGCCAGGGTCTTCATGATTACCGGCATGGTGACTCCGATTCTATTTCTTCAAAAAAACTGGAGAGGGTTTGGTAAAAAAGCTCTTAACTTTTTCTTATTATTCGGATTTTCTGCATTTCTTGCGTTAGTTATTTATAATGTACAACGACTCTCTCCTTTCTTTCATTTTGTGGAAGAAAAAAATAAGACCTTTGTCATGACTCTTGACCAATTCAGACAAACTCCCTTTATGAGATTTCCGACAAATATTTGGCT
>CAYGGJ010000003.1:0-41320 GCA_964349415.1 uncultured Gammaproteobacteria bacterium
AACTCTTCGTTATTACGTTATAATAATTTCCCTTTATGGCCAAATCTAGTGAGGCTCTCAAAGTGCCTCCTCATGACATCGGAGCAGAAAAATCAGTCCTCGGAGCGGTCCTCATCGACCCGGCGTCTGTTCATAATGTAATTGAGTTTTTAAGACCCGAGTATTTTTATGTTCAGGAACACGCAAAAATTTTCTCGGCGATGGTGACTCTTTTTGAAAAACAACAGCCCATTGATTTGATAACCCTTCAAAGTCAACTGAAGAAAGAAGGATCGTTAAAAGATATCGGTGGCGCCGGATTTTTATCAGACCTCATTAACACCGTCCCGACTTCTGCATATGTCCAGCACTATGCACAGATCGTAAAAGACCACTGGACCAAACGAAGACTTATCGACCTTTCTTCCCGTACGGTAGAACAGTCGTTTGACGAAAAAGGAGATGTCCGCAAGCTTTTGGATGACGCCGAAGTTCAGATCTTTGCTCTCTCTCAAGCCCACCAAACCAGCGATTTTATAGAGCTTAAGGAGGCGCTTGCCGAGTCGTTTGAGAGACTTGAGGAATTCATAAAACAGGGACTTTCTCTGCGTGGTGTTTCGACAGGATTTGCCGATATTGATCAGAAGCTTTCCGGTATGCAGGACTCAAATCTCATAATCCTTGCCGCACGTCCCGGTATTGGTAAGACTTCTCTTGCCCTAAATATTGCCCTGCATGCTGCACTTAAAGAGAAAAAAGCTGTGGGATTTTTCTCGCTCGAGATGAGTAAGGAGGAGCTTGTAGACCGCCTTTTGGTATCACAGGCGGATATTGATGCATGGAGGCTGAAGACGGGAAAGCTTTCCGATGAGGATTATAAGAGTTTGACAGAAGCGATGGGAGATCTGGCCGAGGCCCCGATTTTTATAGATGATACCCCGGGTATCTCAATCCTTGAGATGAGAACAAAAGCACGAAAACTTAAAGTAGAGCGGGATGTGAAACTTTTGGTGGTCGACTATCTGCAGCTCGCTGACTCGGGCCGGAGGTTTGAATCCCGTGTGCAGGAAGTCTCCTTTGTATCCCAAGGACTCAAGAATTTAGCCCGTGAACTTAAAATTCCTGTTCTTGCCGTGTCTCAGTTATCGCGTGCGGTCGAGCAGCGCGGTACAAAAAAACCACAGCTTGCGGATCTTCGTGAATCGGGAGCTATTGAACAGGATGCAGACGTCGTTTGCTTCTTATATGTGGAAGATGAGTCGGAAGACCTGATGGATCAGTCGAAAAAAATCGTGAAGTTCTTGATCGCCAAGCATAGAAACGGACCAACCGGCGAGATCGATATGGTCTTTAAGGGAGATCGGGTAAAATTCTACGGCATCGAAAAATCCACTTAAAGCTCGGGTAGTTCTTCATTGCCTGGAATAAATTCTCTCGGCTCTCGGACTCCGGTTGTGCGCTCCCAATCGACAAGAAGTCCTTCACCCGCAAGCACAAATTTAGCCATAATAGATGGTAGAACCATACCGGGAACACCTTTTATGCTTAACATATGTCCTTCTGCAATCTCTTCATTGGACGCAAGAGGCCCGATGTCAAAAGGGTAGAACGTGTTAAACCACATCCATACGTATTCGTCCGAGTCGTTTCTAGTCCGCGCTTCATATTCTTGTCCGTCTACAAACCGGATCTGTAACCTTAACCGGTCAAGTGCTCCTTTCTCGGGATTGTTTCCTATGTCAATATTATCCAATTGAAAGTTTGGGTGTCCGGCAGAAGATCCTACCTTAGCGCAAATATGGGGAATGTGATGTCTGCTTCCTTTTCTGTTAGGATTTTTTTCATAAGGTAATGCTGCCCTATAAGGACCTTCATATTCTATGAGTTTTTGCGTCCTTGTCTTTATATCCCCGTCTCTATCGTCTATACGATATCCTTTATCCGGATCAAAGGGCGTTATTGGAAACCCCTTTTGTTCTGGTGCTCTATGAGCTATAGCACACATTACTTCCAAATCAGGAATTCCCGGAATACGGAGAATTCTTTTATCGCGTAGGGACAGATCCTTAGGATCACGTGATAATTTTTCATAAAAGATAAACTCTTCCCCGATAGTAATGACAGGAGGTGGTGGTCCCTCAAACTCTGCTTTCGTCATGGATTAATTATACTATGAGGACTGTCAGAATAGCCTAAATATCATTAGTGGTAGACAAATTAACGACGTGGGAGAGGTTGTTGTCTGGGAAGAGGAGCGTTTCTAGGTATATGATCTTCTCTTTGAGGAAGTCTTCCTTGCCGAGGTATAGGTGCATGTCTTGGTAGAGGATCTTGTCGTCTTTCAGGCAACGCACTTCTCTCTAATTGAGACTCTCTTCTATCAGAAAGGCCGCCTTGAACTGCAAGCGCTCTTCTTTCGTCATTTCTTCGGAGTTCACGAAGTATTTCTGCTCTCATTTCTGGTCCCATAGGCAAATTATACTATTGAGCCTTCCAAAAGTCCATATTAGTGTGACTGAAACATGATTTGTTCATAGTCATAAGTACCATCGGTGCGAATTGTGAGAGCCACTCCTCGATTTTTTGTCTTGCCTATGACAATAATTGAGTCGCCAATGGGTACAATTTCACTTACTTCTTCTACCATCACGCTTCTTCTTTTTGTTCTCCATCTCTTCTTTACTTCTTCCTGCAATAGGATTGTAGGATATGGCTTTTCAATAAGGTTTGGTTTCCCCTTGGAACCTATATCCTCAATGAAAAAATATGAAACTTTCTTTCCTTTAAAGTCCATCCCATAACCATCGCCGTGTTTTTTATTATTCACAAAGTCTAGCTCGTTCCAATTTGCTTTCGTCAATAAATAGAAGAAGGTGGTGGCCGGTATCCGCTTGGATCGGTCGGGAAACGGAGCGCCTTGGCGGGGGTTTTCTACTGCCATAGACAATTATATCTTGGCCTATTCCAAAAGTCCAATTAATGAATCTTCCGCGCTCTTCTGAGCTGTTTCGCCAACCTCTTCATCGCAGTTGGATGTATTCCTCTCAGATTGTCTATCGAAACTCTGGTAACTGCTTCCGGGTCTCTTGGGATCTGGATTCCTGGCATGGTCCGTTTGAGCTTACCCGCTTCGTCAAATGTTACAGGGTGCACGAAAAGGCCACTTGCCCTCTCCTCAGGGGGGCGGTTGGTCTGTAGCTCGACTATTTCGTACGTATCCTTGCTGCGTGGGTCTTGCACGAAGAGTCTTCTTCTGTAAAAAGAATCTGTTTCCCCATCCTCAAGAAGTCTTTTCACCTCGGAAACAACTTTTTTTGTCGACTCCACCAAGTTAGATGTTTTACTGCATGCAGCTGCAGTTCTCTCAAAACCCGCATGTCTTGCAAACCTCGGTCTTTCCATTACGGAGCATTATAGCAAGTTAAACTCTTTAATCAACCCTTCAAGATAGGGTACAGTAGGGATCTAGTTAAAGCGTTTTTTGGTGTCGAGAATTTCTGTATCAAAGCCGGAGATTACAATGTTTATTTTGCGATTAACGCGCTTGAACTCCTTATGCATTTCTTTTCTTAGGGAATCAATCTCTCTTCTCAAAGGAATAAGTTCTTTTTGAATCATTGGAGGGACTTCTTCTCGGATGAGTTGCCTTATTAATCCCAGGTCAGTTTTAGTCAACATTGGAGAATTATATTAGCGGGTTTCAGAAAACAATTCAATGGATTATAAGCGGTGGTTTAGGCAGGAAGACCCAAGTATTGGACTGCAGTATCGTATTGTTCCTGAGTTATATGCTCTGCCCGTAGACCATATTTAAGAAGCTGTCCTATTGTGAATGCAGCGCGCACATTTATTCCCCGCTCACGCAACATATCCATACCACCCTGCTGTCTATCAACTAATACTGTAATATCTACGAGCTCGAAACCTGCTGCTTTTGCCGCCTCCGCAGCCTCTACCTTAGTGTCAGCCTTTGTCACCAAGTCATCCACTATTCTTAGTTTTTTACTGTCTCCTTTTATGTCTTTTTTTGCAACAATTCTTCTTTTTCCACCACCCAAATCTTCCTTGTCAAAAATATCTTCTTGTTTGATTCCCGAGACTTTAGAATATGACTTTGCTAAAGGATCTCCTGCGTTTGGAATACCCGTACATACATCTACATCAGACTCACTTTCTCCCATTTCTTTGAAAACCACACCTATTTGATCGAGTATCACGTCGGGCAATTCACGAAGATTGATGTAAACCGGAGAAAGCGGACCTTCAATGTTTGTCTCGTGGGATTTGAGAGCAAATTCCTCGTCGCTTTGGGAAAAATCTACCGGACTTGTCGGTCTGTTAGATTTATAAAGCTCATACTTCCCGTTTCCAAGACTTTTTCTTTTTGGTACTGGCGCATCCGTCTTTGTTACAAATAAAAGGTCTGCGAGCTTCTCCTGATTTCTTGTTAATCCTTCAGGCGACATAGAACCAGTTTCAACTTTTGACATAAATAAGATTTCATCATTATACTACATGCTTGTATGTTGCTTTTCATTTTCAAATTTATTAAAGTTAAACCGCTATGTCGGCACAGCCATTTTACGATCCAACTGTTTCATACGAAGATAATTATCAAAAAGGGCCTTTTGGAGCATTTCAGGATACTAAAACTTATAACCAGAAGGGTGAGCCGGAATATGAATTCCTTGGACAAAAAATCTACCTCCCTTTTGGCATACCCGCCGGTCCTCTTCTTAATAGTAAGTTTGTAAAAGGAGCGTTTGAAAAAGGATTTGACGTCTGCGTCTACAAGACGGTACGGTCTGATATTTTTCCCTGCCATCCTTTTCCCAATGTTCTGGCGATCCACTTTGACGGACCCGATCTAACCCTTAAAGCCCTTGAAAATTCGGTCCTTGCAGATACCAAGTATGAAAATCCCATCTCTATCACCAATTCTTTCGGGGTCCCCTCAAGAAAAGCGGAGATCTGGCAGGAGGATGTAGAAAAAGCTATGTCTTATGCGGGTAAGGGTCAGCTAATGATCTTGAGTTTCATGGGCACGGTGAAAAAAGACCAGACTCAACAGGAATTTATCGATGACTTTGTTCTTGCGGCCAAACTTTCCAAAGAAACCGGCGCAAAGGTTCTGGAGGCAAATCTTTCCTGCCCCAATATCGGAAACGAAGGCCTTGTCTGCTACAACCTTGAAGTTACGAAAAAAGTAGCTGCCGGTATCCGTAAAGTGATCGGAAACACTCCTCTTGTTTTGAAGATTGGATACTACCGCGATGCTGCTGACCTTGAAAAATTTGCTGAGATTGCTGGTGAATACGCCGATGACATCGCAGGCATCAATACCCTTCAGGCTGCGGTGGTTGACAAAAACGGGGAGCAGGCGCTTCCAGGTCCGGGACGTTTGAGAAGCGGGGTATGCGGACAAGGTATCAAATGGGCAGGTTTAGAAACGGCCAAAAAACTTAAAGAGATAAAAGATAGGCGTGGATTTTCATACAGTATTACCGGTGTAGGTGGCGTCACAGAGCCCCAAGACTACTTTGCATACCGCGAAGCGGGAGCAGACTGCGTCATGAGCGCAACCGGTGCCATGTGGAACCCTCTCCTAGCCCAACAAGTCAAGGAAAAAGCAGCTGACCCGAGCCGGGCTTAGCTATTACCCTTCCGTTTTCAAAGACTTTTTTTCCTCTTATATGTACTTCCTGCACTTTTCCTTTTACTTTCCACCCATTAAACGGCGACCAGCCTGATTTGGTACGTAGATTAGTATTTAGTATTTGGTATTTAGCATTTAGGTCGACGACTATTTTTGTTTGTTGGTCGGGCTGCAGTCCTAAAATTTTTCTGGGGTATTCATAGCACAATCTTTCTATATCCTCTATTGTTATGCGATTGTCTGAAAGGAGAAGTGGTAATGTGGTTTCAAGTCCGGGGACCCCAAAAGGCAGTTTTGCCGATTCTTTCTCTTTTTTGGTATGGGGCGCGTGGTCGGATTCTATAACATCTATATGTCTGAGATTTTTCCATAAAAAATCCTGATCCTTTTTGCTTTTTAAAGATGGCTTCATTATGCCGTAAGGCCCCAAGGCTTTTTCATCATGTTCGTTCAGAAAAAGATGGTGAGGAGTCACTCCGCAAGTTATCGGCAATTTGTCTTTTTTAGCCTCAAGAATGGGCTCCAACTCGCTTTTAGAGGAAACATGGCAGACATGTACGCGGTTTCCGTATTTACGGACAGCTTTTACGACATCGTCAATCACATCATCCTCCGCATGCACGAGAATTAGACTTTTTTTAGACCAATTTTTCATAACCTTCTCTAATATATGTATATTAATACGGTAATCTCCGGTGGTCTGGTTAAGGTATAGCTTAATCCCCCAAACATCATCTTTAACTACGCTGAATTCTTCAATATTGTCCCCCAAGGAACCGAAATAAAAACCTACATCACACACAATTTTTGACTTTGCGCTTTTAATTTTGCTCTGAAGCGCCAGTCTGTCGGCTATCGGCTTTAGATTGTTGGGCATATCAAAAATCTTAGTGAAGCCTCCCGTAAGCGCAGCCGAAGTACCAGTATGAAAGTCTTCCTTATGAGTCTGCCCGGGATCGCGCAAGTGCACATGCATATCAATAAGCCCGGGAAGAGTAACCGTTTTCATGTGATCCATTATAACTCCGCTTCTTGCAAAGTGTTCGCGCCTTCTCTAGACTGATTATGTGAACAGGATTGCGAAGTTTTTCATCTGGTTTGTGATCACGCTAATAGGCATCTTGATTGTTGCCTTTTCACTTAACGCAATGTTTTCTTTTCGAAAGTGTGACGTTGTTGAGATTAACAAACTTGATAATAGCTTCGTAAAATGTCTGTTTCAACATGGATCTTCTTTTGCAAGCGGTGTTATGTTTGTGCTCCCAATAAGTCAAATTAAAATAGAGGGAGATGAGGTCTACCTAACTTACAAATTCCCAATCCTTGGACCCGTTTTTCTTCCCCTACGAGTGCGGGCTGGGATGAGAATTAAGGAATCTAAAATTAAAGATTCGCCTGTTATATATCTCTGTTCGTTTTCACAAGAAGCGTTGCGGAAAACTACGAATTGCACTGAGATTGAGCCTCGATTTCTTTCTAGCTATTTAAAACACGATGACATAGTGGTTTCTAAAATCTTCAGCCCGGTTGCCTTGAGCTTGAGCGACAATTATGTCCGAGTTTGTATCCAAAAACATCAAGAGTTTCTTGATAAAACAATCCAAAGCAGAAGTATAGTCTCTTTTCTTTCGCCTTTTAAAAGTCTTTGTGTCCCTTCAGTAGGTCAAATTTTCTATTAATGATCGACTCTTGACAAGATCTGAGAGAGGTGTATAATGAAATTAGATACTATTACTATAGGTTTATGAATGAAGGTATGGAGCGTCCTAGAGCATCAGAAAAACCAGAGTCAAAATCAAAGGTGGGAATATCTCGTAGAGATTTCCTTATTAAAGGTGGCGCAGTAGGCGCAGGACTTGCTTTGGAGAGACCTTTGGGAGTTCTTGATGCCGTTATAGGCAAAAAGAAAAAGCCAAAAGATTCAGAGGAAGCTCAAGGCACGACTTCAACAACTAAGGCAGAAATTAGAGAAATGAACGATGGAATTTCTTCAGTAGCAAGAAGTATCGATGCTACTCTTAAGATGACCCCTGAAGAGTTTGCAGAGTGGGTAAGCACAGAGAATGAAGATGGAACCAATAATGCTCTGTATGTTGGGGGGCTTGGCGCTCAATTTAATTTCAACTTTCCTTTTTATGAGACTTCAGCTGACAATGGATTTGGTACAAGGTTGATTATCAATGATGACGACGGTGGTCAAACCCTTTCGTACGGCCACCTACCGGGTCGTAGATTTCCGCGAGTTCCACATGCAAGTCTTTATAAATGGAACCCTGAAGTCCAGTATATTGGAATGCTGAATTTTTATAACGGTTCCGTTACGCTGCCGCTGACAGGAGAGGAGAATGGAGAGGCGACAATGTCCTTCGGGACACAGATCTGGCCTGACGGCACGAAGGTTCCTTTTGCTTGGGTCTCCAATCTCGATGTCCCAAACAATCCACTCTTTGGACCAAACCAATCGCTCTTTTCAGACCAACCACAACCACTTCGCACTGCAAATAAAAATGAGGTGTCAAGTGCAAATTATAACGGCTCAACTATGACGCGCGAAGAGTTTTTTTCTGAATTGGAGAAAAATGTAGGGAATCCTCTCATAACGTTTTTAAATTCAGATTCAGCTTTAAAAAACCTGTTCTATTTTGATGAGTATGGTAGCTTTGCACAAGGAAAGGATGCTCATATTGAAGGACTAAGTCTCTTTCAACAGCTCCCTGTATACAAAACTCTAATAGAAGCTTACTTTAATCAAGACCCTACTACCTTTAAAGCAGCCATCGATCAAGGTGTACAAAGCGGATATTTCTTAGGCACAGAAAATGCTACTCCCAAGCAGATCAAAAAAACAATAAAAGAGTCCTTTGCGAGTATAAATACGGTCCAGAATCTTTTCCAACACTACCCACTTGGACGCGTAGTATTTGTTAGTGACGCTACAGGTCCAGAACAACTTCGATCTGAATAATGGTTCCTCAGACGCTTGAATTTATTCGGTACTTTCTGTTAGAGTGATCTTATATGCAATTTTCGTCAGGGAATAATTTTTCAAATTTCCTGATCAAGCTTTCTATTGCAACTTTCTTTTTTTTATTTACCATAATTCCAGCTTTTGCTCAACAACCACCTACCGGTAGTAGCGACTGTAGTTATTTTGGCAGTAGTTATGGTGAATGTACGGGTGGTGGACAAATATGTACGGGCTCTCAAGTCTTTGGTACTTGTTGGAGGTGGGACTGTGCAGGGCAGGGATTTATTGGTGGTGGAACCGAATATACTGGGGATTGTAGTATAGACGGAGGTCCGGCAAATCAGCCGCCCCCTCCACCTTCTTGTAGAAGCTTTAATCAAAGCTGTAGTGGAGGCGGCCAGGGTAATTGTTGTGGGGGATTAACTTGCGATCCGCAGGGAAAAAGCGGATCGCTTTGTAAAAGAAATGGGTGTGCAGGATCTGGACAAACAGGAAGTGATTACGCGTCTGGATGTTGCGCTGGCACAGCTCCAACTGGCAAGGGAGGGACATGTCAATGTACTACCCCTGCTGCTCCGTACAGTCTGAATCCCAATAACACTGCAGTCTGCCCAACCGCTAGCGGGACACTTTCATGGCAACCAGCTGGAAAAACGTATGACATCTATGTTGAGGACAATAATACTTCCGCTTCTATGGTGTCAACATGCAATACACCGTCAGGAAAAGATAATAGATATGATGAGTGCACGGCTAAAGCGACAAATTCTCATCCCTTCGCTAAAGACACGGGACATGCATATAACTGGCAGGTACGATCAAGAAATACGTTGAGCGGGTGTAATCAACCTAGCGCCAAGTCAAGTGCGTCATTTACTGTTTCTTCTGCGCCGAATGCGCCGACGAATCTTAGACCTACAAATACTACAACTGCCGGAGCGCAGAACATATTATGGACAGCGCCTTCAAACGCTGATTCCAATACGAGATATAACCTTTATATAGATGATGAGCAAAACGGGTGGAATGGAAGCTGTTCTTCTCCCCTCGCAGGAGATTCCTGTGCTTTAGCCCGTACTACGACTTCATATAATTACACTTTCTTGTCCGGACACTCCTACCATCTCTGGGTTAACGCAAGCTCATGTAGTTTTCCCGCAAGTGCTCAGGCAGATTCTTTTGTCAGTGTTCCTCCACCATATCCTGATGTAACAATCCATGGAAAACTCCGTGAATATTCGAGCGGTGTATGTAACGACAATATTTCCACTACCAGCCAAGCGCTCTCAGTTGCCCCACAAAGTTCTCAAGGCGTTAGCTCAAGCTGCACGGTTACACCGGCTTCAGGTGGGACAGCGCAAGCCTCATATTCTTGCACTGTTACCTTTGATGTTTTTGCAAACGCCGACGTCAGTCAGAATCTGACGCTCAATTACTCCACCACCGAATACAAGCCTCCGTATCTTACAGATGCCGATGTTTGTGCGGCCTCCGGCACGAATACGGTAGCTGTTGATTTATCAGGAGCCTCTCCTACCACGGACTTTCCAAAAGACCTCGTCTTCAAGCCCGCAGGCGCATGGGTAAAGATCAAGAATGGATCGTTTGCATCGGCTTTAAATGTCGCTAATCCTATCCCAAACACCATTAGTGCTTTTGACTCTGAAGACGATATCTCTCAAAGGTACTTTATTATGAATACTGCCGGTAATAGCCCGGGCGCGGTCGTTGCACAAGGACTCAATCTCGGCACTGCCGATGCTTCTTCGGAAGATTGGAAAGCCACAGGATACCAAAAGTCCAATACGCTAACCTTTTCAAACTATTTTGATTATGTAAAAGCCAGAAAGGAGTATGAGAATATTACCAACTCGGACCTTTCAGAAATTACTGATAACGGCATATATGTTTGGACCGGATCAGGAGACCTGACGCTAAACAACAGTAATGAAAGCAGGCTTACCGGCAAAGTTGTACTTATCTCAAGCGGTGAAATCAATATAGACGAAGACTTTACTCCGACCGGCTCCGTGGGTATCTTTGCGGATGAAATTACCTTTACCGGAGGAGCAACGCCTGTAACTCAGGCAAAAGGAATCTTCGTATCCAATACAATGAATGCTGAAAGCGCCGACCAGGGTTTAAAAATTACCGGCAATTTTGTGACGCAGACACTTAATAACGACAGGGGTTCTACCGACACCAGTAAACCATCAATCTTTGTAAGTTTCAGCCCGTCGCTTTTTATGGATCTTTTGCCATGGGCATCCATCTCAAAATATGAATATCGCCAAACACAATAAACAATCAGGACAGGTTTTGCTTATCGCAGTCATGCTTTTGGCAGTGACACTTACCGTGGTACTCTCCGTGACCTTTTCGTCCCGTACCGATACCCAGCTCACCAAACTTGAAGAAGAGAATCAAAAAGCACTTGCTGCGGCAGAAGCCGGTATTGAGGCGGCGCTTAAAAGCGGTACAGGAAGCGCGATCATAATAGGAAACGATCCTCTTCCTCAAAACGGAGAAAGAATTCTTCCCGGAGATGAGTTTGAAGGAGAAGCGTCTGTCACGGAAGATTACAATAAATCCTCGTTTATAACCCCCCTTATCCAAAAAGATGAACAATACACTTTCTACATGGGCGACTATGACAAAGACAGCAATACTGTGGGGGCATCACTTGCTCAGGATCTGACTATCTGCTTTGGCGATGACAATCAAAATACTCCGAGTGCCGTCGAAATCACTCTTGTTAAGGGTGCCATTCCCACGCTCGTCCGCTATGTAATTGACACGGAAGAGAGGATTAGTAATGCAGAAACCGATACGGGAGACAGCTGTCCGGATGGAGACTTTACCACTGCGAAAAAAATTACGGCAGCGGCCATAGGCGCCGATACAAAACTTGTTTTAGTAAGAGTTTTCTATAACTCCACAAAAATTCTGTTTACTAGGACTGCAAACCTTCCTTCACAAGGAAAGTTTGTCTCCTCAGAAGCCACTTCTCAAACAGGGGTTTCTAAAAAAGTGGAGCTTTTCCAATCATATCCGCAGATCCCGGCCGACTTCTTCGTAACAGGATTCTAGACAAACTTCTCAAGTACCAGATGTCCTGGATCTGCCCCTTTTGAGAGAAGGTACTGTTTTAGAGAGTCGACGATGTAACGGTCTCCTGAGACATAGATATCAAAGTTGGCAATATCTCCGCCTGTAGGCAAGCCAAATGCTGTAGTTAATGCATCAATCCCCTTATTCACTCTACCCAACACAAAATGCTTCTTTTCATCATCGTCTAATTCTTTTTCCTGTGAAAGAAATACTGCAAATTTAAAGTTGGGATACTTTTCCTCAAGTTTTTTCCAGTCATCAATAAGATAGACCTCTTTTTTTGTCGGCGTGCCCCACAAAAGCACAAAGTACTCCTCGGGATGATGTCCCAAGTGGGCTGCTATCATCGAATGGGCAGGAGCAATCCCCGTTCCGGTGGTGACAAAAACCTTATGGCGTCCTTTATGTCGCTCTTCTTCTTTTAACGTAAAGATTCCTGCAGGGCCGTCAAAGAGCACGTCGTCACCCAGCTGAAGCGTCGTCAGATACTCTGACGCAAGACCCCCTGGAATAATTTTGACGAGCAGGTCAAAACTATTTTTTTGATCAGGCGTATTCAAAATGGAGTACAGTCTTGTTTTTACTAATCCGTCGGGTTGCGGAAGCTTTAAGATCATGTATTGCCCCGCTTCAAATACCAATATGTCCGGCTCACGGCAAACGAATCTGAATATGTAAACGCTGTCGCTAAGGCGTTCTTTATGAGTGAGTTTTGTTTTAAATGTTTGAAGCATATATTATGAAACACGCAACATGAAACATGGAACATGCACTGCTTGTTTCGTGCTACATACTACATGTTTCATAACTAGAGGCGCGCCCGCTGTGAAATCTCAGCATCCACGAGCTCTCTGGGCCGTCCAAACTTCAACCGTGAAAGCTGGATGACAGCCTTGGCAATCTTATCATTACCTCTCGCCTTCTCCTTATCCATGTCTTTGGTCAGATCTACGGAAAACGGCGGCACAGGCTCATTATTAACGATAGTCTTCATGTACACATGGAATCTTTCGACATTGATAAGATCCTGCTCGGAAAACACCGGCTGGAACTCTCTTTGCAGATACGAAGCGTCTGTTACTCCGACGCGGAATGAGATGACCGTACCGACATTTCCAAAGACAGCGTTCTTAATCTCTTCTTCAACCTGTCCGATAAACTGATTAGCGACGGTCAGATTGAGATGATACTTACGGGCCTCTGAGAGAATGGTCGCAAAATCGGGTGTTGCAAAATTTTGAAACTCATCGACGTACAGGAAAAAGTCGCGCCGTTTTTCCTCAGGTATTTCCTGACGGCTCATCGCTGCAATTAGAATCTTTGGAATCAAAACCAGTCCTAAAAAGTTGGAGTTTTCCTCACCTAATTTTCCTTTTGAAAGATTAATTAGAAGTATTTTTCCCTCATCCATCACTTTTCTGAAATCAAAGGCGCTTTTTGACTGACCGATGATATTTCTCATGGTTTTATTGGTGACAAATCTACCGAATTTGGAGACGATATAATCCAAAACTTCTGACTTGTGAAAATCCGAGGTCTGGGCGATTTGGTCTGTCCAGTAGCGCTTAACGATAGGATCTGTAACTTTAGGGAGGATTTCCTGCACATATTTTGCATCGGTCAAGATACGGACAACCTCGATAAACGTAGCTCCAGGTTCCGACATGACCGTAAGCATTGCGTTTCGCACTGCATGTTCAAACCGCGGTCCGATGATACCGGTTCTTTGCGGATCATACAGCTTATACATAAGATTGATGATCGCTGTGGTCATAAAATGCTTCTGTTCTTCGGTGTCCACCTCCAAAAGATTAAGCCCCATAGGGCGCTCGGTGTCGGATGGGTCAAAATAAATGACGTCTTCTGCCCGCTCGGCGGGAATAAATTTTACGATCTCGTCAATAAGATCTCCGTGGGGATCGATTACGCAGACACCATGTCCCGCTTTAATGTCTTGGATTGCCATATCCTGCAAAAGCACTGACTTTCCCGTACCGGTCTTTCCGATGATATATACATGGCGGCGCCTGTCGTCAAAGCCTATATTGACTGTCCTTTTCACTCCACGGAAATAGCCGTCTCCAATAAAAGTACCCCCTGACTGCAAAACCTCTGCTGCTACCGGTCCTGAGCGCGCCTTGAGCCATTGAATATGGGGAGTCTCTATGGTTTTGTTGGGGAAATGAAAGATGGTTCCCAGCTCCTCTGCTGAAAGAGTAGAGACGGATCTGAAAAACGGCCACTCAAGCACGGGGAAAAATTTATAGACAAAATTAAGCATGAATCCTCCCTTAAAAAGAATTTTTGCTTTTTTCAAGCTGTTCATGTCCGAATTGAGCTGGCTCATCGCCGAGGTAACATTTCTCAGATGAAGATCTGCCCGGCTTTGGTCTGGTGATGAGACAACTACCCGGATCGCGGTATCAAAAGAAGGTTTTGAGGCTTTATCATCGATTTTCTCGAGTGTTTTCGGATCTGTCTTAAAACTAGCTTTATCGGGATTGGATTCACTTTTTTTAACAGAGGAGACATATCCTTTTCCGTGTTTTTTTGTCTTTCCTCCGGACGGCTTAATCAGAAGCTGCAGAATCGCTCCCTCTTCTTCATCAAGCTTTGAAAAAGCGGTGGTGATCGAGGCAAGAGGATCGGTGGGAAGATCCTTGTAGACCTTAAGGGGCATAAAAGCATAATCTTTTTGGGTAAGCGCAGCGTATGCAACCTTCCCCTTTTCCGTAAAGATATTGGGCTCCTCCACACGCTTAATATCGGCTGCAGGGTAATATCCATAGATTGTTTTTTCTACCAAATCTATAATCTTTGCAGGAGCAGAGACAAAAAAACGGATGTCCGCCTTTTTTCCGACTATTTCAAAGGCTATCACGTCATCCACGTCAAAAGCGCTCTTCCATCCCGACTTTTTGAGCGCAGAGAATGCCCCGATCATCTGTTCTGCAGCGTCTATCTTGATTTCATTGTCTTTTTGTAGCTTCACCTCAACGGTCACCATCTCTAAAGAAAGTTTTTCTCGTTTTTTGAGCCTGAAATAAATAATAATCAGGTACACAAAAACAAACGTGAGTCCGGCTGCAATTGCTGAGGCTATAAGCGCAAGCGTGAAGGTAATAACTCTATCAACTATCCCCTGGTAATTAACCACATCCATAGTAAAAATTATATAATGAAAACGGAAAAACATGGAGGCCGATCGCATATGAAAACCCAGTTGAAGAAGCACTTTGTAAAAACCTTAAGAAAAAGGTCTGTGGTATTAGGCTACTGTATTTTATTTCTGTTTCTGGCGGCCAACGTAGCTTTATCTCAAATAATCTCTCCCTTATACTTTCAACTTAGCCAACCTAATCAACAACTAATAGTGGAGTTTTTAAAAGCAGCCAAGCCTCTACCTTTATTTAAGGAGAAGTTAATCCTCTACAAAAACATGTATGGATCAGAGGTGGAAGAAGAGGTTTTTGCAGATGATAAGCAGAGAGAGGCTTTGATAAATCAACTTGAACAAATATTATTAGGAAACCCTTCACAAAAGGATATTCTCTATAGTTTATATCTGCTCTATTCGGACAAGGGAGACCTTAATACTGCAGCGGCGTATTTTAAATTGGCGAAGGAAGTAGATCCTACGCTTAAGTAATTAATAGTCAATAGAATTCAATGAAACAGGTGAGACTCTTTGTCAAGGGCGACGTCATCGGTGTCGGGTTTCGCGCGTGGAGCAAAATTCAGGCAAAGTATAAAGGAGTGACGGGATGGACCAGAAATGTCCACGACGATCCTGCTGTTTTTGGTCCTCAGGGAGGAGTCGAGATTGTAGCTCAGGCTGAGGAAAAGCCTCTCGGCGACTTTATTGAAAAGATAAAAGAAGGTTCTCCCGTGTCGCGTGTCGATAACGTCGAGATACTTCTTGAAGAACCAGGCGAAATTTTCGACTCGTTTGATATAATAAAATGATATGGCAAACACGGAACGGATTGGTGCAAAGCCCAGTTGGCAACAGCGCCTTCAAGCCAACCAAACGCTTGACGAGGCGCGCGCGGAGCTTCCTGGAATAAGAGAAGGGTTTATTGACGCCACTCTCTTTTTAATCGCTGCCGAACTCTCAAGCAATCCTTCGCTTTACCGGCCTTGGTATTTTTCTGTATTTAACAGTCTTCTTGAAGAACAGAAAAAAATCGCAGTAGATAAGGTGCTTATTCCGAAAGTGATTTTGGGAGAGGAGATTTATCACCGCAGAATTGAGGATAAGGCAAAACGAGAGGGTGGAAATTACGCTGAGGAGAAAGGATTACCCCGTTCATTTGGAATAAATGTGGTTATTGGCCACATTCGTATAACTAAAGCCACTCAACGAAAAGTCGCAAAAGAACTCAAAGAATGGGGAAAAGCGCTGGATGAACAAAATCGCACAAGAGAAGAGGATCCCAAAAAGGGACCTAAAGCAGCATGATCATTAGCGCGCTACTGCTATCATGAAAATCGTCATTCCGGCGAAAAACAGAAAATATTCCATAATTATTAACCCAAACTAATTAATCCACTCCTTCGTAAAAATACCTCTGGGGCCTCGCCAATTGTAGTAATTGGCCTTTTGTATTGCAGTATTGCACGTTACGGATATTTTGTGAGCTGTCTTACAATTTGTGGTCTATATGCTATACTTTTCAGGCTATGAATCAGGCCGACGCCCGCAAAGAAATTCAAAAGTTTTTTGAAAAGGGTCGCATCTTCCGTTACAAAAGGCGCACTACCTTTCTTCAGGCCGGTGACGTCCCACAGGGCGTCCACTATCTTAAAAAGGGGTATGTCCGCCTTTATTCCATCTCCCCCGAAGGCAAAGAGCTTACTTTGGTTATCTATGAACCGGGGGATTTTTTTCCCGTGGTCTGGGGACTCAAAGAAAAACCCAGTGCTTATTATTTTGAGGCTTTAACTAATATTGAGCTTGTGCGCATAAATCGCACCGACTTTGTAAGCTTTATTACCGGAAATGTTGACATCTACCGGGAGCTTGTAGATCATATTATCATCAGGTTTCAGACTGCATTAAAACGCATGGAGTATCTGACCTTTGGCAATTCTCATGCAAAAGTAGCCTCCATATTTATGATCCTTGCCGAGCGCTTTGGTGAGAAAAAAGATGGAGCAATAATGATAAGGGTTCCCCTTGCCCATAAAGAAATGGCAGCGCTCACCGGAGTAACACGGGAGACCACGACTATAGAAATCAATAAACTAAAACAGAAAAAGCTTGTCTCAAATAAAAAAGGTTATTTTTATATCACCGACCTTCAGGGACTTAAAAAAGAATCTCTTCTTGAGTATTAGGTTGCCGTAACAAGGCTAATTTGATAGAATAACAAGACGTCACATGGGCCTGTAGCTCAACGGTAGAGCAGTAGCCTTTTAAGCTATTGGTTGAGAGTTCGAATCTCTCCGGGCTCACCATTCCCTAAGACGATCTCCCTTGATTTATTACTTTCTCAAAAGCTTTACGATAAGACGTGCAGCACTGTCGGGATTATGACGGATAAGATTTCTCTTCAAAAGATCGGGGTAACGTGTCTCTATTATCTTTTGGTTTAGTAAATTTCCCCCGACAAATTTTTCGCTGTATGTTTTTTTGGAGGGTTTTAAAACCGTTGCGACAAGATGTTCTTTTTCCCGCGCATAACGTTTGAGCAACCAGCTCGAAGGCCTCTTATTATTGAAGATAACATAGTCAAAATCACATCCTAAAAACTCCTTAATTTTGTCGACAAAATCATATACTGTAAATGTATCTGTCTGTCCGTGTTTTGTCATGAGATTACAGATAAAGATCTTTTTTGCCCTGCTTTTACAGATCGCCTCAGGTATCCCTTTAACCAAAAGGTTTGGAATAATGCTTGCATAAAAATGTCCGGGTGCTACTACGATCGCGTCGGCATCCTTTATCGCACGTAGTGCTTTTGGGTTGGCTTTTCCCTGAGGTTTTAAATAAATTCGTTTTAATTTACTTAAATTTGCCTCGTAGATAAGATGTTCTGTGATGATTTTTTTACCTGTGGCAAGCTCTGCTATCAGGGTTACCTTTTCAAGAGTTGAAGGAATAACGCTGCCCTCAATCCTCAGGATTTCAGATGCTTTTTCGACTGCCTTATCAAAACTTCCTGTGATTTTTTCCAATGAAGAAAGAAACAGATTTCCAAAACTATGTCCCTTAAAAGAACCTGAGGGGAATCGGTAATTCATCAGCTCCCGCAAGAGCTTGCTCTCTCTGGAAAGCGCGACCAGACACTGTCTGACGTCGCCCGGAGGAAGCACTCCCAGCTCATCACGCAAGACCCCTGTTGAACCTCCGTCATCTGCCATTGCAACCAGTGCAGTAAGGTCCAGAGGATATTTTTTAAGACCAGAGAGTATGGTAAACGTACCGGTTCCACCGCCCATGACCACCACTTTTTTCATAGAGAGATAGTGTATACCACAGTCTATATTTCGTCCAGAAGATAATAATCTACTTATCCCAAGACATTCTTTACCACTTCGTTAAACCGTGTTGGTTCGGAGGCATCATAAACATACACAAAAAATGGGCCTCGTCTTTCGGTACGCAGCTCTATAATACCTGCTTGTATTGAATCAAATTCCCTAAAAGGCATGACTTCACCCGTACTTGGATGCTTGACCAAGTAGGAGGTACATGGATTGACCTTAGGGAGCCACTCGGCTCCGATTTTAATCATCTCCGGCCTCTTCTGGAGATGGCGCATTAGAACCTCTACTTCTGACGGGGAAGCGTCATAATATTCAGTAGAAAAGCTTACGAAAGCCTTCTGAAAAGAATCTGCAGTCAATAATCCATATTGGTCGTGCAAAAAATCAAAAAGTTCATCGTCGGTCATCTCGCGCAGTCTTTCTGAATTCAAAGGCCTGCTGCCGTCTTCTGCATAAAATGGCTCGACCAATCTACGGATTAGCATGTCTGCCGCTCTGTTTGTAGGAAACATATACACCTCGAAAAAATTCTCTGCCCTTTTCGAAAGAATTTCTCCCAGACTAAAAGGATCTGTAAAAACAATTTCCTCAGCCTCGCGGTCAACCTTTATTTCTTGCTGAGGATATATGTGGGGGAAAGGTCCCATGTTGGCAATATCAATCCTCCGAATATAATAGGTGTCTGCGTATGTATAGGCTATCCTGTCTGCGACATCAAGAACCTTTCCGACTATTCCTTCGTTGTGAATCGCCCGATTTAAGTCTTTTGTCGAAATTCCTGCATTGTGAATTATCTTTTTCCCTTGAAGACCTATGACATCTTTCCAATAATCCTCCTCATCCAGCCCTTTTGGGTTAAGTCCTTTTATTGCATCTCCTCCTGCGGGTGTTGCAACGTCGTGCAGTAATCCCGCTAAAATTCCGAGCTTTATTTCTTCTTCGGGAAAGTTATTTTCGCGCAAAATTGCCTCTGTTAGACGGGCGACGAGAATTGAGTGGTACATCCTGCTGTGAGGAAATCCACGCTCTTCGCTGGGAACTCTTTTAAAGTCGCCTGTGTCCCAGTCGTCTCTGACATGGGCCAAAAACCCTAAGGCTTTTACTCCCTTTAATCTCTGAAATGCAGGTAGGTTGAAGACTTCAAAATACAAAGGGTCTTTTGCTTCTGAAAAACTTACCAGGTCGGGTGTTAGAAGCCGGAAAGGGACCTGAAGATGCAGCCCGTTCTCCCGTCTTATAAGTTCTTTGTTAATAGTCACAGGAGAAATTGTATTAAATTGGAGCCTCAGATTCAACCAGGACTAAACGTTACTTTTTTCTACGGAAGCAGAAAACCATGTGGTCGTCCACCATGCCCGTCGCCTGCATGTGGGCATATATTGTAGTAGGACCTAGGAATTTAAATCCTTTTTTTTTCAGATCTACAGCAAAAAGCTCAGCTTCTTTAATGGTTGTAGGGTAATCGGAATTATTTCGTAAGGTATGACGAATTTGCTTTCCTTTTTTAAGAAAACCCATCTGATATTTATAAAACGACCCGAATTCTTTCTGAATTTCCAGAAATCTCTTGGCGTTGTTTACTGCAGCTTCTACCTTCATTCTGTTTCTTATAATCGAGGGGTCTTTTAGAAGAGAGGAGATTTTTCGCTTATTGTATTTCGCCACTTTCTTCGCGTCAAAGTTTGCAAAATTCTTTCTATAACCATTCCGTTTCTTTAAAATGGTCAACCAGTTGAGGCCGGCCTGCGCACTTTCCAGAACAAGAAATTCAAAAAGCTTCCTGTCATCTTTGACTAATCGTCCCCACTCCTTATCGTGATAATCCGCGAGCAAATTGTTACTTTCTGCCCATGAACAACGTCTTTTCATTTTAGGGTGGACTCGAGGGGACTCGAACCCCTGACCTTCTCTATGCCATAGAGACGTTCTAGCCAACTGAACTACGAGCCCATGTTAGCATTTGGGTATTGGCATTTTGTATTTAGGCCGTTCCTAAATGCTACGCGCTAAATGCTTTATGCTATATTATAGCTGATGATATTTAAAGACAGGCTTGATGCCGCAGAAAAACTACTTGAAGCCTTAGAAAAGGATACCTTAATTAAAGGGCAGAGTAATATCGTAGTAATTTCGCTCTTGAGAGGCGGTGTAGTCTTGGGAGACATCCTCTCAAAAAGACTGCGCGCCACACATCTCCCTTTGCCCGTCGTCAAGATAAGTGCTCCTCAAAATGAGGAACTTGCGATAGGCGCACTTGTCTTTGACATGGCTTATCTTGAAAAAAAAGTGATCGATTCCCTACTGCTTCTTAAGCCCATGATCCGCAAACAGATCTCTCAAGCTAAGGAAAAATTTAAAGATTACAGCTATAGATTTTTAATTAAAGAAGGGGATTATAGAAATCTTAAAGGAAAGACCGTAGTCCTTGTCGATGATGGGATCGCGACCGGCGCCACGATGAAGGCCTCTGTTCTTTTTGTCCGCGAGAGGGGAGCGGGCAAAGTTATAGTCTCCTCCCCTGTTTCTGCAGAAGATTTTGATATTCCGGGAGTTGATAAAGAAATTATTTTACACAAAGATCCATACTTTACGTCGGTCTCAAAATTTTACGCACAATTCCCGCAAATTACCGACTCCGAAGTCAAAAAGCTCTTGAGGAAGCTTTAAATTACTCAATGATTTCCTTTTCTTCGGCGGAAGCAACGACCTGAAAACCGACGTGGTTCTGTCCGGCAAAAAAGAGTCCTTCACCAACCGCACTCGACAGTAAGAAATGTTTCTCTCCACCGGTCAGGTAAAAAGTTTTGGCTATAAGATCGACCGCTGCGGGTGACTGTTTTAAGATAATCTGTAAAGAAGAGTTGGTAATAATAGCCTTTCCTTCATTGGTTGCTAGAAAATCTTCCACATCCTGGGTAATGGTGGTTAGTCCGAGTTGATATTTTCTTGCTCTTTTTGCGAAATTGTAAAGATACGCTCCGGAGTCTTTGTTTTTAATCAAGTACCATGCCTCGTCCACTATCAAGACTCTCTTTTTTTTGACACGCCTTACCCTATTCCAGATGTAATCGAGAATTATATACATAGCAATTGGCCGGAGATTTTCCTCAAGGTCCCGGATTCCAAAAACAGTAAATTTGTTTTTAATATCAAAGCTTGACTGCTGATTAAAGATCCCTGACGCCGATCCTTTAACAAATTTTTCAAGACGGTCTGCCAGTTCTCTCGCCTCAGGCGTCTCCATACCAATCAACACCTTATACAAGTCCTCAAGAAGCGGCGGCTCGTTTTTAAACGTCGTCTTGTCCTGTGTTATTCCTTTTGACTGATAGGTGGCGACAAGAGACCGGTCCAAAAGTGCATCCTGTGATGGTGTCAGATCTCCCATAATAACCCTCATTAAAGAATGCAGATTTAAGATCTTGTTTTGCAGTTCGTCGGGCTCCGGATTATCTGCTTCAAGCTCAAAGGGGTTAATTTTATATTGTGCGGAGGCGGCAAATTCCACAAACTCCCCGTCCACGGATTCTGCAAGTTTCTTATACTCATTTTCCGGGTCTACGATGATTACATCAACGTCCATCATAAGAAGCCGCATTGCTTCAAGTTTTACCATGAAGCTTTTTCCTCCTCCCGACTTACCCAAAATCACAGAGTTCGCGTTTTCCAAAGTAAAACGATCAAAGACGATAAGAGAATGGTCGTGTTTATTTATGCCGTATAAGATTCCTTCGTTTTTAGTAAGAGCAGCTGTCGAAAAAGGAAAGGTCATGGCAAGCGAAGTGGTATCCATATTTCTCCATACCCCTAATTTGTCATAAAACATGGGAAGCGTCGACTTATACCCCTCCTCCATCTCAAGAGTTGCCTGCCTGGAAATGATCAAAAGGGATGAAAGTACAGAATCTACCTGTTTTGAGATGTGATCTAGCTCCTCGAGAGTATCAGCAGGAATAGTGATGTAAAGGCCGAATTGAAAAAAACGCTCTGCTCCTTTTGCGAGCTCTGCCTGTAGAGAAAGAGCGTCGTCAAGGGCCACCTGCACGGTTGGGTCGCCGGATTTTCCCTCCTTCAAATCGTTCTCCATCGTTGCCTCCATCTCCGCAATCTTCCTTTTCAGCTCGTTTAAAACAGCTTTCGATTCCGAAGGGTAGACATACATCGAGACATAGAGAGGGTGGTCAAAAGTGACCAATGAATAAAGCCAGTTGGCAGCGACATACCTCGGATATCCGACCACAAAAAAAGTACGGTAGTATTTATCATCGACTTTTATGTGATTAAAATCTACCTCCACGTAAGAAGGCGCGATTATATCCTTTATTGAAACCGTGCCTTTCGAAACAATGTCCGCAACGCTATGATGCGCACCATTTGTCTTAAGATCCGACGGTTTTTTTGATTTGTTAAAAAAATTTAATCCCAGCATTTATGTAGTTAAAACTATGTCCGTGTAATTTTTAACGGGCGCGAGTTGTCTGCCGGTCGATGAAGGGTTGTAAAGGTTGTAAAAAAGCTCTGTAAGCGCCTGCTCCTGCAAAGGCTTTGACTTCAAACCTATGCTCCCCAGCAATCGAGTCAAATTGTCGCGTTTGGGATACAGGGTGGTTTTTGCATGGGCTATGACATATTCCTTGTTTAGTGATTTTGAATTCACAACGCTAACCCCCAGCTCCAAAGGAGAAAAAGGAATGACAAAGAAGAATCTTTTTTCCAAAACGCTTGTTTTTTTTACTATGTTTTTGATAAATTCCTGGTAGCTTACCAACCGTTTTTTTATTACATCGTTATTCTGCGTCCCTACTTTGTTTCCTAAATAATCCAGATAGAGCGAGACGTCCATTTTTTTAGAAAGAACAAGGATTTGGACCGGAAATGACAACGAATTGAGAAGATTTCCGTACGCATAAATCATACCTGCTTGTTCGTCTTGGGAAAGCAGCCAAAAATTCACCGCTCCCACTTCAATCACGGTTGCCGCAAACGAATCTTTAAGCAAAATTATGTCGTCTTTTATATCCTCTATCTCGACAAAGCTTTGTGTAGATGCTTTTATAGGAGATGTTGGTTTTTGTATCGCCATGATGGATTATGAAATCTGTAACATGTAACATGTAACAGCTATTTGCCCTAAATGCTTCATGCTATATGCTTCATGCTCCATTCTTACAAGAGTTCTTTTGAAACAAATTCTAATGGTTTGCCAAAATTTTGCTCAAGATGCAGTTTCATTGTATCAAAGAAGAAGGTTCCTTTTGGATCCTTAATTTCAAAAGTGTAATCTCCGGGCGGAAGTCTGTTGTATGTGGCAAAAACTCCATGGGGATTGGTTTTAAGAAGCCGTAGTGGAGTATCGTTTTGATCTTTAATATAAATTAATACTCCGGGGAGAGGTGTTTTTTTGTTGTTGGTAACTACGCCGGTGACATAGGGAGCTTTTGGTGACACAACGGCCTCTTCTTTTTTCTTTTGACCTTCCGTAGCTGTGGAGGAGTGTGCCCTTTTCTCCTCTTTTTTAGGATGTTCGAATAGTTTATCGGGGTGAAGAAACAACTCCATAATCGACTGTTTTTTTTGGGCGCGTTCCTCATCTGCTTCACTTGTTGCGTCATGCGTCTTGTTTTTTGAAAGGTATGTTGAGAGTTTGTTTTGTGAATCTATGTGGGCCATGGTCTGATGAGGATCGCTTTCATAGTAAAGATTCTGTAAAAAATACAGAGCTGAGTTTTCTTTGTGATAAAAATACTGTGTCGGGGAGGTGAGGCGCTTAAATAGATTTTTAATCATAACGTCAATCGGCCTGCCGTTAAAAGGAGTAAACGCGAGGGCAAATCCAATTCCTCCGGTCAGAAAACCCAAAAGGACGTTTATAAACGGGATTGGGAATGCTCTGTAGACCACATATCCAAGCGGAATAAAAACTAGCAGATACATAAACTGTCTTAGGGTCATGAATCCTACGAGTTTAAACTCAAAGGTGGTAATCTGACGAGGGACAGGATGCTGTTCTTCCATGGCTAGTATTTAGTATAGAGTATTTAGTATATAGGGTAAAGATATTTATTACCTAAATGCCGAATGCTAAAACCTAAATACTATTTTTATCTGTAGGTGACGGGCTTTTCTTTTTGAGGAAGAACAAGACTCAGACGGCGCGCGGGCTTACTGACTCTTTCTATAAATGCCTTGACGGTTTTTCCAACCTCGAGTTTTTCTTCTCCCGTAAGTTTGCTCGCGTGGATTAGTCCTTCAACCCCGGGCTCAAGCCGTACAAAATATCCATATCTTTCGTGCCGCACAATCTCCCCTTTTACTTCTTTGTCTTTGGGATATTTCTTCTCTATCTCTTTCCATGGATCAAAAGAAAGACGCTTTATGGATAGGTTTAGTTTTAAGTCTTGTTTATTTTTCTCCACCACCATCACTTCAAGAATCTCTCCGGGTTGTGCAAAAGAAGAGATGTCGCTGACCTTTTCCCATGATATTTCCGAGATGTGAACCAGTCCTTCGACGCCCTCAACCTCGCAAAAGATCCCAAATTCAGAGACCCCGAGAACCTTTGCTTTTTTCTTGTCGCCTACCTTGATCTTATCGAACTGCTTCTTTAGTTCTTTTTGAGAAATCTTTAGAACCGATGCTTTTTGAGAGACCACGAGTCGGTTTTTTGCCTGATCTACCTCTAGCACTTTTACTTTAATCTTTTGTCCCGTCAGTTTCTCGGGATGGGTAAGGAATTGGTCGGTAAGTTGAATCTTTGGGATAACTCCACGGATCCCCATAAAGTCAATAAAAACTCCCCCTTTTCCATACTCACCACACATGACCTCAACCTCTTCTTCTTTCTCTTTTTTCTCAATGAGAATATTCCATTTTCCTTTTTCAAAAAAATTCTGCATTGAAACTACAGGAAATCCTTCTCGCGACTCTTCGGAGATAATCCGGACTCGTACAGAGACTCCTTCTTTTAAGTAGGGAAGATAGGTTGAAATCTCTCGTGTCTCGCGGTCCCCTAAGACTGCGTTTGCCTTGGCGCCGACATCAAAAAGGATTTCTTTTTTTGAAATTCCTATGATTTTTGCGTCCATTTCCTGTCCTTTTCTTATACTCCCCACCGCATGTTTGGCAAGAAGAGCCTCCATTGGATGAGCTCCTGAGGAGATTTTGGTTGGGTTGGTTTTCTTTACGGTTTTTGTAGATTTAGCTGTTTTTTCGGCAGATTTTTCCGTTTTTTTTGGCATTGATGCGATTTCCTCCTTTTTGGACCATGATCGAAGATAAAGTATACCAAAGCCCCGTAGAAAAAACAACCTACGCTTGAAAAGGCATGTATCGTATGATATATTATGGGGTACTATGGATGGGTATATGTTTCCTTCGTTGATAGAAAAATTCACTGACTCGCTCAAAAATCAAGGTAAGTCTAATTTTACTATCATTGCATACAAGAAAGACCTAGAGCAATTTGTCGGCTTCCTCTCCTCTAGAGAGACGAACGACATCCGCGATGTCAAAAGAACTGATATTGAGCTGTTTATTAATAAGCTTCTTACAGACAGCTACACTAAAAAGTCCGCTTCGAGAAAGCTTAACTCCATCCGTACATTTTTCCGTTTTTTAAAACAAGAAGGCGTCATTGAAACCAATCCCTCTTTAGACGTCGCCCATCCCAAATATACCCAAACCCCACCCAGGGTTTTCAGCAAGCTTGAGTACCGGGCAATCCGCGATGTGGCAAAAGAAGACTTGAGAACATACGCGATTGTTGAAATTCTTCTACAGACCGGTTTGAGAATCGGCGAACTCACCAATCTGAGACTTTCTGATGTCAAAAACGATGAATTGGAAATCCGCACTTATGGAAAAAATCCGGCCCGTACTGTTCCTTTAAATAAGGCGGTTAAAAAAGCTGTCGCCGACTATTTAAAAGTACGGGGAAATAATGGTGGTGAAGATGATTTTCTATTTATTACCCGTACCGGAAAACCATTGCTTATCCGGAACGTGAGACAACTTATCACTAGATGTTTCCGTGAGGTAAGTATTGATAATGCGACCGTAAACGACTTCAGAAATACCTTTATTGCTCATCAGCTTATGGGTGGGTTCTCCATAGAACATATCGCAAAAGTAGTGGGTCACCGAAGATTGTCTTCTACCGAAAGGTTTTTGAATCTTGTAAAAGAAGCTCCCGAAAAGAAAGAAGTCCTCGAAGAACTCTAAAATTAGCGCCGTAGTAAGCGTCTGAATCCTCTTTGTATTCTTCCTTTTTTCATTTCTTTAAGGGTTGAGTCAATTCTTTCTTGTAAAATCTTTGTTTGTACTGGAGATGTAGAAATTATTGCAGTTGTACCTCGATATTCTCCTTTGGGGGAATAAACACCCCAAACTCCACCGAGTCCTGGCGCATATCTTACTTCGTCTTTGAGAGTCGCTCCTTCTGGAGGAATTAGGCATATGATGTCTTTTTTTCCTAGCGGATCTCTTTCAAGAAATCTAGGGAGTCTTCCTGAATGAACGAGCTCTTCTACTCCTCCCAGTGTTAATATTGAATGGAGTAGTTCTGCTTCTCTCGCCCGGGCCTTCTCACGTTGCTCGATCATTGACATGAAGAGATTATATCAAATTTTGTTGTCCTAGCAACCTCTTCTTGCTTATTTAATAAATCTCAAAAGAAGTAGGATTATCCAACCTGAAAGTACAAATGGCGTGGTAAACGGCAGAATGTTGTTTTTAGATATTGCAAAATATAGCAGGGTTCCCATGGCAGAAAGAATTACAGCTGACCCCACCGCTATGGGTATTTGTTTTATAAAATACGACGCTGTTATCCCTATTAAAATTCCGTTAAAGCTATAAAGCCCGCTGTTTATAACTGCTTCCTTTGCTCCAATTAAATGAGCGGTGATAAGTGAAGTCGCAAGTCCCACCAACGCAAATAATAATGATATGGGCGACGTAATTCCCAAGCCTATTGCGACAAAGATTCCAAATAATAGGTTCTCTTGTAGAAAGACTTGACTAAAGCCATTGAGGATCGCCGAAAGAAGGTTCATGGTCTTTATTATACAGCGATTATGTTTGAATTCTCACCGGCATAATGACGTGGAGAAACTGCTTGTTCCCCTCTATTTTGAAGACCACCGGCGCATCGGGTCTAAGCACCTCAATAGAAATCTTTTTCTCAGAGACGTGACTTAAGAAGTCTATGAGAAACTTGAAATTAAAGGCTACTTTTTGATCTTCTCCTTCTACATCTGCTTCCTGCAAGGTGGTGTTTTGATCTTCTTGATCTGTCTTGGGAGAAAGAACTATTCCCTCTTTAGTAAAAGATAAAAGAACTATGTTTGAAACCTCGCGGGCAAATACGGAAACGATGCGGATGTTTCTGAGGAGCTCATCTTTCTCAACCACTGCCTTTGTTTTAGATTCTCCGGGCAAGACCTTTTCAAAAGGAGGAAATTCTCCCTCTACTAGGCGTGAATAAACCCTGGTTTCACCGAACGAAAACGCGACCACCTTTTCTTTTTCCGAGAATGCGAGACCCATCTCTTTTTCCTCTTTTGCAAATTTTGAAACCTCTTCAAGAAACCCTCTGGGCACTATCATTTGGGGTATCTCTTCGTCTTTTTTCATCTTCAAAAGAGAGAGTCTAAATCCATCCGTGGCTACAATTATAAAGTCCTCATCTTGAGTGAGAAAATTAACTCCATTTAAGATCGGCCGGGTGTCTTCAGAGGAAGCTGCAAATAAAACCAGAGAAAGGTGCTTTTTTAATATATCCGTCTTTATTTTTTCCTCTTTTTCCTTCATGATTGGAGGATAAGGAAAGTCTGCGGCGTTTATTAGAGCAAAGGATCCCTTTGTCTTGTCTTTTCTGATTGTGAGCTGTGTGTCTTCAACCTCGATTTCTATAACCCCGGGTGTAAGGAGGGATAGAAACTCCATTACTTTTTTAGGATCAAACGCTATCTTCTTTTCTTCGGAAACCGGGTTTTTTAGTTGTGTGTGAAAGTATGAAGTAAGGTTGGTTGCGTAGATGTGGATCTGTTTGTTTTTCGTTTCAAAGAGAATTCCCTGAAGTGAGGCAACGGTTGAAAAACGGTTTGAAGTAAAACGCGATGCTGTTGTTAAGTTCTCCAGTAAAAGATCTTTGTCTATATTGATTTTCATGTATATTTACTTAGTAGTATTAGGGACTGGGGATAAGTGTATAAAAAACGTTCTGGATTTTCAACACAACATAAACCCCAATAAAACCCTGTTCATAGAGTGTGGAAATGCTGTTTATGGTCATAGGGTATCCACTATCCTATCAACCTCTTTCTTAAAAAGATCGTTTTTTGCCATAAGACCATTTACCTTATCAAAACCATGCATAACAGTGGTGTGATCCTTTCTTTTTAAAAGATAGGCAATTTGCTCGTATTTCATGCCCAGCTCACGCCTTAAGAGAAACATTGCTATCTGCCTTGGAAAAGAGATACTTTCTGCCCTTGTAGGACTTCTGAGCTGTGATTGGCGCACGTTATAATAAGTGCAAACGTTTTTAATAATATCATGGGGAGAAATTCGTCGACTATTTTGCTTCACCGCTCCCATAAAGAAACTTTCTACAGAGTCTAGCGTTATCTTTCCCCCATTACTTAACGCTTTTGCGTAAAGAGAAAGAATGGTTCCTTCAAGCGCACGAGAATCAGAAATTTGTTCAGCTATAAGTTTGGCCACGTCCAAATCCATATCAATGTTTTTTTCCCGGGCTTTGATGAGAAGTATGGCCGATCTAAGCTCAAAATCTGCAGATTGAATGTCTACAGCAAGTCCTCCTGAAAAACGTGAACGGAGCCTATCTTCAAGTTTTCTTATAGCATGCGGGGGTTTGTCAGAGGTCATTACGACCTGTCCTCCGGAGGAAATAATCGCATTAAATGTGTGGAAAAACTCTTCCTGCACAGTGTTTTTACCGGCTATAAACTGTACGTCGTCGACCACAAGCAGATTGAGTTGTCGGTATTTTCTTCGAAACTGAGGAGTACTCTTTCCCCGTATAGATTCAATAAGTTCGTTGGTAAAAAGGTCTCCTGGGGAGAATAAGACTTTTTTATTGGGTTTTTTGGTCAAAACTTTTTGGGCAATGGCTTGTGCAAGATGGGTTTTGCCTACTCCAACACCCCCATAAACAAAAAGAGGATTGTAATCTTTTCCAATAGAGTCTGATACGGCTTGTGCAGCTGCATAAGCCACTTGGTTACTGGAGGAAACCGCAAAGTTGTCAAAAGTAAACTTACCACTCAAGCCTGATTTTTGGAAGACATCCTCAATACTAGGCTCGAAACGAAGCAATGGCTGATCCTGTTTTTTGGTTTTAGCCTTAACCACTATTTCAATACGCATTCTTTTATGGGAGTGTTCTGTGAGATACTTTTCAATAAGGTGGACTTTTTTTTGCAAAAAGAAAACAAAACCCGGATTATCACATGCTAGTGTAAGGTGGGTTTCGCTTATCTCAACAGGCTGAAGCTGCTTTAAGAGGGAGTAGATGATTGGGTTTTCTTTACTGTTTTTTTCTACAAATTTTAGGAAATTAGACCAAAAAGAAGACAACATATAAATATCATTGTGGATAACTTATCCACAAATAATAACCAAAAAAAACAGTTAGGTCAATGGGCACTTTATATATCAATCAAGATGTTTATAGCTCAAAAGCTACAAAGTTGAAAATGAAGAATTTCATATGCACATAAACAAGACTCGCTTAATAGCCGTCGGAGATCCACTGCTTATCCCTTAAAAACACTATTGTGTCAACCTGAATTAGAACTTAGAATTAAGCATTTAGAATCAAGGAAACAACCCTATTTACTGTATTCTGACTACTGAATACTATATACTACATACTAATATGGACAGATACGTCTTGGACACCAACCTCTTTTTCAACATGGAGCCAGGCTTGGGAATTGGGAAAAAAACAGAAGAAGTAATGATCAAAGCAACCAAAGCTATAAAAGCCCTCAAAAAAGAGAAAAAAGCAGAGTTTTTAATGCCACCACGCGTGGTAGACGAGCTCTTGAGCTTTTTTGATGATAAAAACCAGTCTTTTCTTAAGGACTTTTTGGCCGTCCTGACGGTAAAATCCCCCCATGTCTCCTCGGTTGAGTTTCCCGCTGCCGTATTTTACAACCTCGTGGCCGACATCCGCGACAGAAGCTATAGGGGTCTGACGATTGCAGAAGAAGAGCTTAAGAAGGCAGGAAAAGAGCTTCAAACGGCGCCAACAGGTACAAAACAAGACTTTGAAAAAAACATTGGCCGGCATGTAAAATCCCTCCGTGATAGATATAGGCAGGCTACCAGAGCGGGATTTCTTGACAGTGTGGCTGACCTTGATCTCATCGTTCTTTCGAAAGAGCAAGACGCTTATTTGGTTACCGCCGATGAAGGTGTAGTTAAATGGGGACGTATCTTCGGAGTCAAGGAAATGGAATCTACGGTGTTTGGGAAGAGGTTAAGTGGTCTTCTTTAAGAGGAGTGTGGTTTCGCGACTCATCAGGCACAAATTTCAAAAACCAAGTGATAGTTTTGTCTGTAAAATTCTTCTTAGGCTCCTCCTGATAGATAATATGCTCTGAGAGAAAAACTGTAACCTTGTCTTTTATTTCTTCCGTAGGAATGACAATATAAATATAGTCGGTCCATGGGCCATGTGTTACTAAAACAAGGATATCGAAGCCAAACCGCTTGTCAAAATAAAAGTGGTCTAAAATCTCCCAACGATAGGTGTTTTGGGCTGTTGTCACGCCAAATTGGTTTATCTTGTGCTCCACCTCCTGAGGAGGGGTTACTGTAAAGACATAAAAGAGAAATAATAAGGTCCACAAAGGGATAAGAAGAATCCTATCTCCAAAAAAAAAGAGGATGAGAGACAGAAGCAAAGCCACTGCAAGATAAAAACGTATGATCTGCGGACTGCGGTTCATGTAGGGCCGGAGAGGGCTTTTCCAGGCAAAAACTACCTGGGGATTTCTGGTGTCATGAATGCTCTTCTCTTCTTTTTGCTTTTCCATACCCTTAGTGTAGCAGGTTTAGCATCAAGCATATGGCATATGGCATTTTGGGCAGCATCCTAAAGAAAGAATACCGGCTCTTGAATTCTTGTCATTGAAATTTATATCCTATAATGTTACAATAAGGCCTTATGGAGAGCTTTAACAAGGTCCTCTACTTTATCTTAGGCCTCGTAGTAGTACTGGTTTTTATAATCGTATTTACGGGCAGATTAAATTTAGGGAAAAATTTCCGTCCTTTGGCAGGGAATACGACTCCTACACCTACTCCCAAAGTACAAGAAAAAAAAGGTTTTTTCTCATTTTTAGGTGGACAGCCTACAGCTACCCCGTCGCCTGCAGCCAGACCTACAGTTACCCCCACCATAATGCCATATATGACGTCTGAAAGCTCAAAGGGGAATGTCTCTCAACCTACGACTCAAACAACCACAAAAGGCACTGCCACCAACATACAGACAATCCCTGCAACCGGCTCGCCGGTACAGATCCTTCTCCTCGCAATTCCTGCCTTAAGTGCAGGCTTATACCTCCGCAAAAGAAGCTAACCCCACGGCGCTGAATTGGTTATAATAAAAGAATGGCTTGGTTTCGTAAGTTTATTGGGATATTTTTACTCTGCGTTTTCTTCTTCACGCTTCCGGTAATTCTTATCCGTGCCGATGAGCTTGAGGATGTCACCAAACAGCTTGAGACTTTAAAATCTGATTTATCTAAAAAAGAAGCCGATCATAGCAAGTTAAACCAAACACTTCAAGGAATAATCGGAAGAGTTGCTTCGATAGAGCGCGAGATTGTTAAGAAAGAACAGGAGGTTAAGATTGGTGAAAAGGCTTTGGATCAACAAAGAAAACTCCTCTACGCACGCGCACAATCCTACTACAAAAACATAAATAAAAACGCCTTTTCCCTTATTCATTTGCTGGTAGCAGAAAACCTTTCGGAATCATTACAAAACTTTTTCTACCAAAGCGTTTTGGTTGACGAAGATAAAAACGCAATTATTAATATAGTTTTATACATCAAAGGACTTGAAGACAAGAAAGCATCATTGGCGAGGGAGAGAGTTGGTCTTGCCGCGTTGAAAGCAGATATAGACAAACAGGCCGCGCTTCTGGGTAGCGAAATCTCAAGCACAAGAGGAAAGGTTGCCGAGCTTTCCCAAAAACAACAGTCTCTTTTGGCAGCCAAACAAGCCTCCTTGGGGATTCCACGATCAGCAGGTACCGGGGCAAAAGGGTGCTCGAGCGATCTGACAAATGGGCGTGACCCGGGATTTTCCCCCAAACTAGCCGCCTTTACGTTAGGAGCTCCGCATAGAAATGGGATGAGCCAGTATGGTGCAAAAGGACGTGCTGAAAAGAGCGGTCAATCCTACACTGATATTCTGAATTTTTATTATGGCGGCACCGGGCTTGGCGATGTGAGTCCAGACACACCTATTATCGTAGATGGTACGAATGAATATGGGCAAACTTTCAGTAATGAGTCCATGAGCCTTGAAGAATATGTAAAACATCTTTATGAGATGCCTGCGAGTTGGCCTGCGGAAGCATTAAAGGCGCAAGCTGTCGCCGCGCGAACCTATGGATTAAACAGAATGAAAGCTCTTGGGAAAGTTCTCCCAAGTCAATCTCACCAGGTCGTGAAGAAGGAGTTGAATGCGCAGTCGTGGATAGACGCCGTCGAGGCGACAAGAGGAAAAACTTTAGGCGGAGACAGCCCAATTTTTTCAGAATATTCCATTAGTCATGGAGGCTACGTAAGAAACTTAAGCAAATATGACGGTGAAGGAGGAAATCCCGGAAGCTTCGCAGACCTTATTTCCCGGGCATATGATCGTGACTCTGATTGGTTCTATTGCGACTGGGGATCACGTGGTGAATATGGTGGAACAGCATGGCTTAAGACGAGCGAGGTCGCGGATATAGCTAATGTAATCATGCTTGCTCAAAAAGATGGCGGGACTGCTTCCCATCTTATACAAACAGACGCAGGAGGAGATGCATGGGATGCAGAAAAAGTAAAATCAGAACTAAGAGCCCGGGGCGGGACGCCTTTTAATAACGCCAGTGACGTTTCAGTAAGCGCTGATTTTGGATCAGGGTTGACTACAGGAGTTACCGTATCCGGAGATGCGGGGTCAAAGTCTTTTTCGGGAAGTGAGTTTAAGCAATGGTTTAATGTAAGGGCTCCGGCAAACATCTTCATAAACGGGAATCTCTACAACTTCGAGAAAAGATAACGTTGACATTTATTTGGTCCGGTCGTATCATTCCATTTATGAGTCGAGCTGAAGGTCCGCCTATTAGAATCGTTGTAGATGAGCGTTCCTCACGAAACATGACGAGAAAAGGGATTGCGATTGTTCAGGACGTAACTTCAATTGACACCATTAACGGGACACGCGTAATAGATAGTCGTGATGTTTACAGAGGGATGTCGAAACACTGGTATGATTACAGGGTAAAAAGAAAGATAAGAAGAGCTGAAAGGATTGTAGAGAAACTTAGGAGCGAGCAGAAAGAGGAATTACCCGGCGAAGACTACCCATCAATAGCTGAGCAGACACCGAGCTGACAAAGAGCACTGCGAAAAACTGCCACCAGGCAAGCTTCAAAAACACTCCTTTATAATACGTCGTCATCACATAAAGGATCAGAAAATGGATAAAGTAAATAGAATAAGAGCGGCGGCTCAGAAATGACACGAGCTGTTTTAACCCCGGAAGAGCAAAAACCTTTTTTTTCGCCAAATAATATAAAAGCACGATCCAACTCATACCATAGGAGAGATGGAAAAGATTGGGCGGATACTTGTTTTCATAATGGACGATCGAATTTCCTCTGAGCGGGAGCCAGTAGAACAAGAAAGCGTACAGGATTGTGGTGGTGATAAACAATTCGATCAGTCTTTCTTTTGAATTTTCCTCTTGGGCAAAATACCAAGTGAAATAAAACATGAGAGTCCACGGAAACCACATCATGAGTTTGAAATGGACAGGACTCTGGAAGACTAGTAGGAAAATTGAGCCGACAAAAGAGAGCGTGCCGAATGTCCAGAATAAAACAATATGTTTTTTATTGAGGAATAACATAAAGGGAATTAAAACAGCAGACATTGCAAATAAAAGCACCAGCCAGCTAACATCGTTACCACTTGTCGTGAGTGTGGCAAAACGCAATATTTGCCCCATTGTCATCTGTGAGGAGTCGTAAAAATATACAAGGGGGACATAAAACAAAAGAAAGATCCAGTATGGGAACAATAGTCTCTTTAAGCGCTTCCCAATATACGAAGGGAACTTTGAAAGCTCCACTGTCTGATTTCTTTTAAACGAAATATAAGCGGAACAAAAAAGAAATACCGGCACTGCAAACTGTAAGAGATCCCATAAAAAATAAGCGGTTTTATCTTCCTGGAAATACACAGAAGCATGGATGACAATCATCGCAAATATCGTGAGACCGCGGAGGACGTCAATCTCGTGATACCATTCTTTTTCTGCCATGATTGAAGTAATTATAGAGGGTTTACGTTGACTTTTTAACGAAATTATTTTAGTATGAATAACTGTTATGTCAGTCGTTCAAGTCGCTCAAGACTCCTTTCAAAAAGAAGTACTCGATCATAAAGGATACGTTTTTATAGATTTCTATGCCGATTGGTGCGCTCCTTGTAAGATGACCGAACCGATCGTCCATCAACTTGCTGATGAGATGAAAGACATGAAGTGGGTCAAAATTGATGTAGACCAAAATGCAGAAATTGCTTCACAATATTCAGTTTTTTCTATCCCGACCTTTGTTATCTTAAAAGACGGACAACCGGTCTCTTCTTTTGTTGGCGCTATGGGAAAAGAAGGATTTGAAGAAGAGATTAAAAAAGCCAAGCAATCTTAAGCTGTGATCCCGAGCTCTTTTCTCTTTTTTAGTCTGCGCGAGAAAGCTCTTTTGAATACTTTCAGCCAACTGGGCGAATTTTTAATGTTGAATTCAATTCCTTTTGAGCGGTGATCAATCTCTGCTGAATGCAATGGTACGGCTTGTTGGAAATGGGACATGCTCGGATCTACCGTAGCAGGTGTATCTATAAGCTTCCCCGGATCAATAGATTCGGGATGTGCCACTACTCCTGCCTGAGAGACCTCAGGATGCTCTATTTTCAAAGGAACGCTTTGGTGGACTTCTGTAAGAGAGGCAGTTCTCTCGTTTACAACAGGGAGAGGAGTAAAGTTTTTTGGGGAAGCCGCGAATTCCAACTCTTTTGCTCCCCCCCCAACCTTCTCTTTATTTTGATCTATATCAACGACGCTATGATTTTGAGCCATGATTCAAGTATAGCATTAACAGACCTCTGCTCCTTGTTTTGCGTGCTCCTCTTTTGTTAATCCACAGCTTGGACATTGATTTCCCACCGGACCATCGGCTTTGTGATTGCATTTAGGGCAGACGAAATAAGAATTTTCTTCGACTATTTTATTAGGACTTTTTCCGGCCGCTATTGACTTTAAAAGATTGAAAGAGCTTAAAGGATCTGTGCCGTCGTTAACCACAGGACAGCTCCCGCCTGATGTTTTAGCCTCCTTTTTTGCGTAGTATGCAAACAGATGATCTTTATTGGGTAGAGGGTAGGAGAGATATTTCTCAGTTAACCCTGGCTGTTTAGAGTATCCGACAACTTCATCAACCACTTTTTTAATATCAGCTGCGTAGTTATAAATTGCCGTGAGACCCGTCTTTGCCTCCTCATATCTTCCGTTGAACACCGCATCCACATAGTCCTCAATCCAAGGCGCAAGTTTTTCACGGGCCTGTTCTTCAAACTCAAGAGATTTCCCAATGTCTTGATCGGAAACTCCCACTGCGCCCAAAACTGCGCCAAGATCAGAAGGGGCAATCGGGAGTGGATTTTGAAGAAAGTCTATATCTGTCTCAAAGTTCTTTTCGGGATCAATTGCATGAAGAATATCCGTACTGTTTTCCACAGAACCCATTGGTTCGTCATACTGTAGGATATACTCTTTAATTTTTGTGGGGTCGTCGGGATTGCGTTCAAAGTAAAATACAAATCCATAGTCTGCAATCTTTGGAGGAGAAATCCAAACCATTGCATTCTGTCCCTCGATGAAAGCACTGGTTATTTTTTGATATCCGATCCACTCGTCTTCTTCGCGGCTACCCTTTCCTCCTAATCTCGCTGTGTTCTCATACGATGAAGAGAGTTCTATTCCTGCATATTCAAGATCGTTTTCTCCCTGAGTAAAAGAGACGCTGGCATACGGGATTTTTCCTGCAAATTCTCCTAAGAAACGGTAGACGTTTTCCGTAACATAATAGCGCGTGTCATCAGGATTGGCTCCCTGCCCATCAAGGTTGTGAACAAAATTTATCTCATTGGGAATAGAATAATACTTAAAAATAGACTCCATTTTCTTGGGTCCCCTTTCCTGTGGTGTAAGGGGTTGTAAGCGCTCTAAATTCATATAATTTCCCTGCTCGGGGGAAAGTGTTTGGGTAGTTTTCCGGCTTTAACGGTTGCGGCACAGTCACTGACTTACACAGTGTTACCTAAACCAAACAAATGTAAACATCTATACAATACTTCGTTTCCTCTAAAAAATCAAGCAGCTTTTTTTGCAGAATACAGTGTTACCACGGCGGTTTTTATCTCCGCTAAAACGGGGCGTTTTTCAATAGGGACAAGAGGAGTCGGCCGTTCTTCACTTGGAAGACCGCCTATTCCTCTTTCATCAAGAAGCTCGTACGCATGGACCACATTTTTGTGCTCTAGTCCCAAAAGCCCATTTTTCCCTTTTCCATCTTCGCCCTTCCAGATTCTTTCTGTCTCTTCTTTCAGATATTCAACCGAGCCATCAAACAGATTTTTAATAGTAACCGGCTGCGCAAGGTCGGGGATATCGTATTCAAATTTATCAGCAGTAATAAGCCTCCCCGTGTCAAATTCAGACCCTACATGGTGCACCACTGACTCTGTCCAATAATCACTATCCGTGATCCAAGAATAAGCAAGGCGTGAAGCCACTACGCTTGGTCCATACATCTTATGTCCTCCAAAATCTCCACCCCAATCTTCATTCCTCCCGGGGTCAAGAGGCCCATTGTGTTGATTGAGTCCGGGGAGAGAAGAGGTTACATTATCCGGTGTAAAACTAAGCCATCCATGTTGTCCGTAGAAATCAACTCCATACTTTTTAAACATCATGTTTATTGCATCGCCAAATGATTCCAGGTTCTTTCCGTGTGCTTTTTTTTGCTCGACATGGTAAGGAACTCCAAACTCCTCTGCAATAGGTTCAATGTTTGTGTTAAGTCTGTCAGCCAGGAGAAGGACAGGGGCGACATTGTTGAACCGACCTGCTTTCCAGGCTTCAAGGATGCTTCTCGCAGTAGTGCCTGAGCCTGAGATTAATATAGCGGTCCTTATCTCACTTTCTCTCATGGCCTGTTTTAAACAATGTATTAACCTTAATCTCAACTGGTACATTGGTCCCCGTTGGCGCATCGCCTGTCACGCAATGGAAACATGCTCCTGATTCAAGATGGTGTGTATCTGCAGGTACTCCACGAATGATCGAGACATAATCTTCCACTGTCTGAAACGTAACCTTTACGCGCTTTGCAAGTTCTGGATCGTCCTTGACCAGCCATGAAGCCAGACGCTCTTCAAACGTTCCTGTTCTATCCGGGTCGCTCATGAGCATATGGTAGATCAATTCATCGGGGTGTTTAAAATCGATCCCCCAATAACAAGGAGCCTTTATAGGCGGCACTCCGGAAAAAAGATGAACGCTTTCTGCTCCTGCAGCAAGAAGGTTAAGAACGATACCTGAAGCAGTGTGTCCTCGTACAATTGAATCTTCTACGACACCGATTCTTTTACCTCTTATTTTATCCTCAATAAGATTGATTTTAAGACTCGCTTCTTTTTGGCGCTCTTCTTTTAACTGTCCCTTAATGAAAGACCGGAATTGGTATCGATTTTCCTGAATGCCGTTATCAGTGGGTCTATTAGTAGCGTGGGCAAGTCCTTCGGCATAAGAACGTCCTGATTTTGGAACCTCCATTACAACGTCAAAATCTATATTGTCACCAAGTCTTTCCCCTAATCGTTGTCCAAGCTGCGTTCTGATTCTATCATTAGTAACTTTTTCCTCGACTCCAGTAATAGGGTTTTTATCGCGCGCAATAGAGGCTGGTTCTGCAAAATAAGCGTGTTCAAAAGAACAATAGGCTGAAGGAAGGCCATCTTTTCGTGGATCTACCCAGATGGGTTTCGCCAGTCCTTCTCCAGTGATTTTATGAAAAGTTCCCCGTCTAATATCTCCCATATATTCGCCACCCATCTTGTCGATTGCTACGGTCTCTGATGCTAGCACAAACCCCTTGTTCCCGTCATTAAGTCGGCCTACTTTACACGGTCTGAATCCCCATGGGTCACGGGCAACATAGAGTCCATCAGGAGTTGCAAAAAAGAATGTATAGGCGCCTTCCAGAGTGGACAAGACTTTTATAACGCTTTCTTCAAAGTTTCCTTCCGCCTCCAAGATGGCTTTCCCCACGCGATAAGTATCACTCTGAGGATCCCCTTTTTTTAATGGATAGTCAAAATGCACCGTACCATTGTGGGCTAGGGCAAAAACCTTTCCATCATGCCTTCTTCTTCTGAAGGGAAAGAGCGCGTCTTTGCGAGGAAACCAAAAAGGTTGCGTAGATTTTCTTTCCCCTCTGATATTATTCCTATCCACAGTAGAATATCGAGAGTGCCCGATCGCATAAAGAAAAGGAGGGTATCCTTCAACCTCTGTCTTGACTACCTCATCTGAAAATACACTTGCAACTAATCCAAGACCCTTTTTTTGCATAAATTTACGGCCGTCAGTCCATACGAGACCGGCTGCTTCTTGGCCGCGGTGATTGAGGGCAGTTAATCCTGAGATAAGCGCTGTATGAAGAGGAGCTGGCTTTATAGGTTCGTCAGGAAGTTTATTAAGGGCAATTGCAACAAGTCCACACTCATGCTTGGGTCCGGTTTCAATAGTGATTGGCCCCTTTTCGCGCATCCCTTATTTCATGAAAAATTATAGTTTAACTTCGGTCTCTTTTCCCTTCCCGTAAAATCTCGCAAGGATGAAAAGTAGATCCGATAACCTGTTAAGGTACTGCAGTATAGCAGATTCTTTTGCTGTCAACTTTGTTTTGAAAACCGCAGTCGTTACCCTTTCGGTCCGTCGGCAGACAGTCCTTGAAATTTGAAAAAGAGCGGAGGTTTTAGTCCCTCCTGGGAGAATAAAACGATTGAGTTTAGGCAGTATTGTGGATAACTTATCTATTATTTGTTCAAAACTTTTGACTTGTCGCTCCAGGTCTACTATAGGTACTTTGGCAGTGGCCATAAAGGCCATGACCTTGTAGAGGTCTTTTTGGATGGAAATCAGTAGTTTTTTGTGGCTGGGAGTCAGTTTCTCAGTGGTCAAAAGTCCAAGGTAGCAAGTTAGTTCATCGGCCGATCCGTAAGCCTCAACCCTTATGTCAAACTTACTGATTCTTTTACCCCCGAAAAGCGATGTGGTTCCCTTATCTCCGGTTCTTGTATATATCGGCATAGGTGAGTTGAAGAATACAATAGAAAAAATGAAATCGCAACTTATATCAACCTATTTTTTAGCACTCGGAGTAACCGCAGCCGTAGCATTTCTTACAGCCCTCTTCGTGGGCCAACATTGCTTCCCCGCAGGAGGGGCAGATGTCAAAAAGTGCTGAAGTATGGGATTCTTCGGTTTTAGTAAGCAATGATTGCTGTACCGCTTCTGTTATTAAAGTAGGATTGCCGACAGCTTCTTTTGCAGGTTCTGTAGCATGGCCATTGGCACCGTTTGTCCCGTTTACAGAAGCACCATTAGTGTGAGATTTTCCATTGGTGCCATTGCCGTTGGTATAGATTCCTGTTCCGTTTTTGTAGTCCTCGGCGTATCCGTTCAGGCCAAAGTGCATCGCCAAAACCTTTGCTACTGCATCCGGCATGCTTCGGATACGGTCTTTTCCAAACCCCATGGTACGAGACCCACCAATACCCTGCAGTTTTGATACGATTTCTTTTACACGCTCTCGAGGACTTAGGTGAGATGAAAAGCGTAGGATAAGAGAGATCATTCTGCCCAAAGCTGTGGCCATGGCATAGACATCCGTGCCTGCTTTTCCGATATTTACGAATGCTTCCAAAGGCTCTCCAGTTTCGTCTGAGTTTACCGTGATGAACGCAGTACCTACCGGTGTTGCAATGCGGTAGGTTGATCCGTGGACGACCATAGGCCGCGGTTTGATGGCAACGGGTGGTGCTTGTGCCACTACTTGTGTTTGTTCGACCTTTTCTTCTTTTTTCTCACTGTCCCGCACCAACACTCCCTGTCTTGAGCCGTCTCTCATGTAGGCGAGACCCTTGCACCCCAACTTATATGCTAAAGAGTAAAGTCTCTTTACTTCTTCTACGGTCTGACTGTTTGGAGCATTTACCGTCTTTGAGATTGAAGCGTCTACATGAGCCTGAATGGCAGCCTGTACCTTTACATGATCCTCCGGTGAAAGATCATTGGCTGACACAAAGTAATCCGGCTTTTGGACTGTCCCGGCCTTCATTTGAGCGCCGTACTTTTTAAACCAAGCATCATACAAATGATGTCTCATAACATCTTCTCCAAGCCTTGACTTTCTTAAAAACTCAAACTCATAGACCGGCTCAATTCCCGACGTAGTACCTGCAATAAGAGAAGTAGTCCCGGTGGGGGCCTGCATGAGAAGTACTGAATTGCGGATGCCGTTTTTCTTAATATCAGCCTGTAGGTCATCCGGAAGCTGCATGATAAACTTTCCTTTCGAAAAAGGCTTAGCTTCAAATTTAGGGAAAGCGCCTTTTTCACGACTCAGTTCTACCGATGCACGATACGCCTCATCCCGAATAAGCCTGTACACCTGGTCTATAAACTCCAACGATTCGTCGGAGCCATAGCGCATGTGAAGCTTTATAAGC
>CAYGGJ010000004.1:0-12728 GCA_964349415.1 uncultured Gammaproteobacteria bacterium
CCGTTGGGGACGATGAGTGATCCCCCGAGTTTGATAATAATAGTTTCGGATTGGCCTTTTCCCATAGGATTTTTACGGTCTGTTAGCATAAAGTATAGCACATTTTGCAAGTTACTTTATTCTTACGTATTCATCCCAGGACTTGACCTTAAGGTCGGAGAGTTTTTTGCTGGTAAAGGCATCTATAAACAGCTTGGCCTTTTTGAGATTGGTCAGAAGAGTGATATTGTTATCGATCGTCATCCTCCTGATAAAGTAATAATCGTCGATCTCTTTCTGTTCCCGTGAGTCGATTATATTTACGACGAGGTCTATCTGTCCGTTTTGAAAAAACTCAATTACATTGGGAGATCTTTTTTCGTGTATTTTATAGGCCGATTTAGAAGGTATACCGTGCAAAGCTAAAAATTCTCCGGTTCTTATTGTTGTAAAAAGAGGAAGGCCGAAGTTTTGGATCTTTTTAGCAAGATCCAGAAAATCTTCTTTGTTGCTGTCACTCTGCAGACTGACAAAGACGCCCTTTTTAGGGATCTCGTCGCCTACTGCCAGAGCTCCTTTAAAGTATGCTTCTTCCCAATCTTCACCAAAACATGCAACTTCTCCGGTTGAAGCCATCTCTACATGCAAGAGCGGATCTGCACCTGCAAGACGCGCAAATGAAAACTGGGGAACCTTTATTATGACAGGCGTCTGAGGCTGGGCTTTCGGTTTTTTGGCTTTTTTAAAGAACGCATCTACGGAGAGTTTGATAAGGTCGATTCCGCTTGCCTTGCTTAGGAACGGGAAGGTCCTGGAAGATCTCAGGTTGATCTCAATTACCGAAACCTTGTTATTTTGGGCCAGAAACTGAATATTAAAGGGTCCTGTGATTGACAGTGCTTTTGCCAGTTTTTCTGCAATCTCCTCAACCTGGGATTTGGTTCCTTCGTACAGTCTTTGTGAGGGATATGCTATAGTTGCATCCCCGGAATGGACTCCTGCGTTTTCAATATGCTCAGAAATCAGTCCCACCAGATTTTTTCCACTCTGGGCTACTCCGTCATACTCGATTTCCTTAGCTTCTTCAATAAACTTAGATATGGTTATGGGGTAGTCTTTGGAGACCAAGGTTGCATCTTTTAAATATCTGGCCAGTTGATTTTTGTTATAGCAGATCCGCATAAGAGTGCCGGACAATACAAATGACGGCCTCATTACTACCGGGTAGCCGACTTTTTCTGCAAAAATTAGAGCAGCTCCGATATTAGTAAGTCTGTTCCATGCCGGCTGCTTGATCTTAAGCTCATCCAGAAGCTTGCTAAACTGCCCCCGGTGCTCTGCCCGTTCAATATTTTTAGCAGAAGTTCCGAGGATTCGTGCGCCATATGCTTTTAGTGCCTGAGCACGGTTATTTGGTGTTTGTCCTCCTACGGAAACTATGATGCCCTGGGATTTTTCGAATTCGTAAATATCCGCAATCCGCTCAAAAGTAAGCTCTTCAAAATACAGTCTGTCAGAGACGTCGTAGTCTGTTGATACTGTTTCGGGGTTGCAGTTTATGATGATGGATTTCTTCTTGTGCTTTTTTAACTGTACAACCGCACTTACGCTTGTCCAATCAAACTCTACGGAGCAGCCGATCCTGTACGGTCCGCTTCCCAAGACTACTACACCTTGATTTTTTAGGGGTTTTACATCGTGATGACTTCCGTTATATGTCATGTACAGATAATTTGTTTTGGCAGGAAACTCTCCTGCCAATGTGTCGATCTGAAATACCGAGGGGGTGATCTGATATTTTTTACGGAGCATACGTACTTTTAATCCGGTGGTTCCGGCAAGCTCCCCGATATATTTATCAGAAAATCCAAGCTCCTTAAGCGTTCTGAGTTTTTGTGTTGTAATTTTTCCGAGAGATTTTGGAATCTGCGCCTCCTCATCAACTATTCTCTTGATGCGGTACAAAAACCAAGGGTCTACTCCGCTTAATTTGTAGATTTGGGAAATAGACATTCTTTTTCTTAAAGCGTCGGAGATGGCAAACATTCTTTTGGGTGTCGGATTTTTAAGCAGCTCCTTGAGAGATCTCCCGTTTTTAAGAAGTCTTCGCAAAATCGCACCTTCAAGATCAAGGTCTAGCATCCGTACGGCCTTTTGGTAAGCTTCCTCAAAGGTCCGACCTATTCCCATAACCTCGCCCACGGACTTCATGCCGCTTCCGATTTTTTCATCAGCTCCCTTAAACTTTTCTATATCCCATCGGGGTATTTTTACGACGATATAATCAAGTGCCGGCTCAAAAAAAGACTTTGTTGCCTTAGTGATATGGTTGGTTATGTCAGCTAGTTTTTTATTTAAGGCAAGCTTTGCTGCCACGTAAGCGAGGGGATATCCTGTAGCTTTTGAGGCAAGAGCAGAGGACCTGGAAAGTCTGGCGTTAACCTCGATTACGTAGTATTCGATTTCTTTGTTTTTCGGCCGGGGATTTAGGGCAAACTGCACATTGCACTCTCCCACAATACCCAGACTTCTTACGATCTCAATACTTTTTTTTCTTAAAAAATGATACTCAAAATTATTAAGGGTCTGGCTTGGGGCAACCACTATTGAATCTCCGGTATGGATTCCCAATGGATCCATGTTCTCCATATTACAGACCGTAATACAGTTGTCCTCAGAGTCACGGACTACCTCATACTCAATCTCTTTATAGTGATGAAGGTACTGCTCTATCAATATCTGTGGTGCAAAGGAGAGAGCGTCCTTTACCATAGTGAAAAGTTGTTTTTCACTGCGTGCCACTCCTGATTTCTGGCCTCCTAAGGTATAGGCGGCTCTTATCATAAATGGGTATCTGAAGTTCGGTTTTTTGAGAATTCCCTTAAGTTCTCCCAGACTGGTTATAGCAAAACTTTTTGGAGTAGATACACTGATCTTCTGAAGATGTTTTGCAAACTTTTCGCGGTCTTCGGTAAGGATGATCGACTGTATGGGACTTCCTAGGACTTTTACCTTGTATTTTTTAAGAGTACCTCTTTTGTAAAGATCTACTCCACAGTTTAATCCGGTCTGACCCCCGAAGGATAGAAATATGCCGTCAGGTCGTTCCTTTTTGATTACTTCCTCGACAAAATGGGTGGTCAGTGGGAGAAAGTAGACCTTATCGGCAAGCTCGTGCGAGGTTTGTATGGTTGCTATGTTTGGGTTTATAAGAATAACCCGTATGCCTTCCTCCTTCAGCGCTTTAATTGCCTGGGAACCTGAATAGTCAAACTCTCCGGCCTGGCCTATTTTTAATGGTCCGGAGCCTAAGACGAGTACCTTCTTTATCCCCTTTATCATTTTATAGTTTTGAGAAACTTGTCAAAAATCCAATCGGTATCCTCAGGACCGGGAGATGCCTCCGGGTGAAACTGTACGGACATGAACGGGTATTTTTCGTGATAGATTCCTTCATTGGTATTGTCATTTACATTTCTAAACCAGGATTTAAATCCTTTGGGTATTTTGTTAACCACATATCCATGGTTTTGTGTAGTAAGAAAGCATTTTTCTGTACCTTCTAAAAGACAGGGTTGGTTTTGACTCCTATGACCGTATTTCAGTTTTGCCGTATCTCCACCTGCTGCCAGAGTAAGAAGTTGGTTACCCATGCAGATTCCCATGGTAGGAATCTTTTTTGAGAGTGCTTTTTGGATAAGCGCGAGAGGAGCAGTGACTCTTTTTGGATTTCCGGGACCGTTCGATATCAAAATTCCGTCAAAGTCGCTTTTTTCGGAAAGAAAATCATAATCCCAGGGAAATTCAGTGACCTGCACCTTTCTTCTTACAAGTTCTCTTACAACGTTGTGCTTGCCTCCGCAGTCTATGATCGCAATCTTCACTCTTCCTTTTCCAAATGACCGTGGGCTTTTTATCGATACTTTTTCGACCAAATTTTCCTTGTCCGGATCAAACCACTCAACATCTTTTTTAAAGATCATTTTTCCCAACATTGATCCTTTGTTTCTTATTTCTTGCGTGAGAAAACGGGTATCCTTGATTTCCAATGCAGGAATCTTCTCGCTTTTAAGCCATTGCGAAAGAGTCATTACGGATTGATGATGTGACGGTGTGTCAACATACGTAGAGACTACGAGGCCGCTTATCTGTATTTTTTCAGACTCCCAGAACTTTTTAGGAGGCACTCCATAGTTTCCAATTAAAGGATAGGTAAGTACTAAAATCTGGCCCTTATATGAAGGGTCGGTGATAGCCTCGGGGTAACCTACCATCCCCGTGGAGAAGACAACTTCACCTGAGGAGGATCGCTCCGATCCAAAACTCTTTCCCTCTATTTTTGTTCCGTCCTTTAGTCTTAATGTTCCATTCATATTCTTCCCGACACCAGTCCCACCAGAGCCATTCGTATATATAAGCCGTTTTCCAACTGATCTGTTAAATATTTTGCCCGTGGATCCTTATCGACTTCTTCATCGATGTTCCCCACTCGTGGCAGAGGATCCATAATGATCATTTTTTTATTTCCGTACTTCTTCAAAAGGTCCGTGGTTATCACCGGAAAACTTTTTAGCGCTTTTTTATATAAAGCTAAATTTTCAAAACGCTCTTTTTGAATTCTATTGCTGTACCAGAGGTCACAGTCTTTTGGTATTTCTTTTTCATTCTTTATCGTAACTAGCTTTATCTTTTTACCAAAAGAACGCTCCTGATCTTTTGAAAGCTCCAGACCCATGGGTGAAAGCAGATATATTACATTATTTTCATATAAAGTGAGACCTAAAATTAAAGAATGGATAGACCGGCTAAATCTCGCATCGCCAAGTATAAGAATCTTCAAATTAGACAGTCTTTTGTGTCTTTGATATATCGTGTAGAGATCGTAGAGTGCCTGAGTAGGATGTTCGCCCGCGCCTTCACCCGCACTTATTACCGGCACCTTGGAAACTCTCGCTGCTTTGTGAATGAAGCCTTCCTCGGGATGACGGATAATAATAAGGTCTGTGTATGTACTGAATACTCTTATAGAATCCTGCAAACTCTCGTTTTTTGCAAAAGATGATGTTTCCCCGGGATTCAAAAGCTCTATAGTTTCGCCGCCCATTTTCTTGATGCCTGAAGAAAATGAAGTGAAGGTCCGTGTGGAGGGCTCAAAAAAAAGGAGCGTTGTGACGCTCCTTGTAAGGATACTTACATCCTTGCGTTTCGCAATTCGTATGATAAGTTTGTCGGTGGTTTTAAATAGTTTTTGAATTGCAGATTTTGAAAACTGAGTAAGTGAGAGTATATGCTTTCCTTTGAAGTCGGTGGTTATCGCGTCCGCTTCCCTTTTTCCCGAAAAAACCATCGGATTACAGTCTATCAATACCCCAAATAATTGTCAAGAACTTGCAAAAAATCAGCCTCATCCTTATAGTTAATATATGCCCAAAAAAAGCAATATTGTGTGGTTTGACGAGGTGGGAAAAGAGGATGTAGGACTCGTAGGCGGCAAGGGCGCAAATCTGGGTGAGATGACGCAGGCCTCATTTCCCATACCTTACGGTTTTGTGGTAACGGCAGCTGCCTATTTTGCTTTTATAGAAAAAGCAGGGCTCGGAAAAAAGATTAAATCAATCGTATCTTCGCTTAATCATGACAATTCGCGTGAACTTGGTCAGGCATCACAAAACATCAGAGATCTTATCGAAAAGGCACCTGTTGATAAAAAATTAAGCCATGAAATTATCCAACACTATCATTTATTGGCCGCAAAAGAAGCAGAGTATCTCAAAAAGGAAAATTCTCATGTCAAAAAAGGACTTCATTCTCTAAAATCCGTCTATTCTCTGCCTTTGGTTGCCGTACGTTCTTCGGCAACCGCTGAGGATCTGCCTGAAGCATCTTTTGCAGGACAACAGGAAACCTTTTTGAACATTCACGGTGAATCCAACCTGCTCCATTTTGTAAAGGAATGCTGGGGTTCTCTTTTTACCGAGCGCGCTATGTACTATCGTCATAATCACGGATTTGACGACAAGAAGGTCGGACTTGCCGTCGTCGTCCAGCGAATGGTGCAGTCAGACCGTTCAGGCATTGCCTTCAGTATTGATCCGGTTACAAACGATAAAAACAAAATTGTTATCGAGGCAATTTTCGGTTTGGGTGAATATATTGTCCAAGGCAAAGTTACTCCCGACCACTATGAGGTAAACAAAGCTTCTTTAACCTTAATTAAAAAAGAAATAAAGAAGCAAGGCACCGAGTATGTAAAAAAAGGTGCAGAAAACATAGAGAAAAAATTAAGCAAACTTGAAGGCGCTGCGCAGAAAATATCCGATGAAGAAATTTTAAAAATCGCGATCCTCGTAAGAGATATTGAAAAACATTATTACTTTCCGCAGGACATTGAGTGGGCCATTGAGAACAAGGAAGTTTTTATCGTCCAATCCCGACCAATAACCACTATTAAAAAAGAACAAGAAGATGTTAAAAAAGACGGTGAAAAGCAAGTAATAACACAGGAAGTACTGGCTGTGGGAGCTCCCGCTTCACCGGGTATCGGAGTAGGCCCGGTCTCAATAATTCATTCTCCTAAGGAAATAGAAAAGGTAAAGCAGGGAGACATACTGGTTGCACCTCAAACAAATCCCGACTATGTGCCTGCTATGAAAAAATCGGCTGCTATCCTTACCGAACGGGGCGGAAGAACCTCCCATGCTGCCATAGTTTCCCGTGAACTTGGAATTCCTGCCGTCGTTGGAGCAGAGGGAGTAATTAAAAAGCTAAAAAACGGAATGGTAATAAGCGTAAACGGATCAACCGGTGAAATATATAAAGGCGCTGTTAAAAAGATATCTGAAGACACTAAGGAGAAAGAGTCTAAACCCCACCTTCGTCTGAAAACCCTTACCAAGGTTTATGTAAATTTGGCTGAACCTGAAAGAGCCAAAGAAGTCTCAAAACTGGACTCCGACGGTGTCGGACTTTTACGGGCTGAGTTTATGATTGCAAATATAGGGACACACCCCAAAGAATTTATAAGAAAAAAAACGCAGAGTCTTTTTATAAAAAAGCTGACTCATGAACTTCTTATGTTTGTTAAGCCTTTTGAGCCCAGGCCTGTAATCTATAGAGCCACTGACTTTAAAACCAATGAATATGTAAATCTTAAAGGAGGAAAACAGTACGAGCCACACGAGGAAAATCCAATGCTCGGTTTCCGTGGGGCTTTTCGCTATACTGTAGATAGCGAGGTATTTATGATGGAGCTTGAGGCGATTCGCTCTGTCTGGGAGATGGGCTATGACAATCTGCACCTCATGATACCCTTTATAAGAAGACCATGGGAATTGATTAAGATTAGGGAAAGTGTCAGAAAAAGCGGCCTATTATCTTATAAAAATTTCAAACTTTTAATTATGGTTGAGGTACCTGCGACAGCATTGGAACTGGAGGAATTTATAAAGCTTGGAATAGACGGTGTCTCAGTCGGCACAAATGATCTTACCATGATGCTTTTGGGAGTGGATCGCGATAACGAGCACGTAGCGGAACTTTACGATGAAAGATCAAATGCGGTAACCGAAGTTCTTGAGTATATTGTGAAGACCTGTCGCAAACATAACATTACCTGTTCGATCTGCGGACAGGCTGCCTCCGACTATCCCGACCTTGTAGAAAAACTTGTCAGACTGGGGATTACCAGTGTTTCTGTAAATCCTGATGCAGTGTCGCGAACCAGAGAATTAATACATGAAATTGAAAAGAAGCACGCGCGCAATTTGAAAAGAACCGATAATTACACAATGTTACAGGATCTTTAATATGACAAATATTAAGAAAATACATGCATACGAAATAATCGACTCACGTGGCTATCCTACTATTGAAGGACAGATGGTTCTTGATGACGGCCGAGAAGTACGAGCTTCTGTACCTGCGGGTACTTCCGTTGGAAAACACGAGGCTTTGGAGTTAAGGGATAAAGATATGAACCGCATGAATGGTATGGGAGTTTTAAACGCAGTCAGCATTATAAACGATCTGCTTGCCCCCAAATTAGTAGGAGTATCCCCGCTCAAGCAGCTTGAAGTAGATCATTGGTTAAATAAGGCAGACACAACTAAAAACAAGGAAAAGTTGGGTGCAAACTCGACTCTTACAGTTTCTATGCTTTTTGCAAAAGCAGGCGCCCTTGTTCAAAATATGCCGATCTTTAAGCGGGTCAACGAACTTTACAAACAAGCCTCAAAGTCTGAGATTAAAATAGAAAGAATTCCCACGCCGATCTTCAATATTATAAACGGAGGAAAGCATGCAAATAATGATCTTGAATTCCAGGAGTTCCAGATCATACCTTCATCTTCTTTTAACTTTGCAAAGGCATATCAAATGGGGATTGAGGTTTTTCATGAGCTCAAGGAGGCGCTCCTTTACAGAAATGCGAACATATCGGTTGGAGAGGAGGGTGGATTCTCCCCCAACTTCAGAGCGAATTTAGATGCGGTCGAGGTAATGTCTGAAACAGTAACAAGGAAAAATTTAAAACTTGGAATTGATCTGTTTTTTGGACTGGATATTGCAGCTTCACACTTTTTTAAAGACGATCACTATTCTATTAAAGATAAAACCCACCCGATGAATACCGATGAGTTTATAGCCTTTATTCTAGAGCTCACCAAGCGCTACGCATTCTTAACTATCGAGGATCCCCTAGAGGAAGATGATTTTAACGGATGGAAAAAGCTGAATTCAGAGATCTCAAAAAGTATGTACCTCGTTGGCGACGATCTTTTGGCGACTAATAAGGAGCGTTTTCTGAAAGCGATTAAGGAAAAGGCCTGTACAACAATTCTCGTAAAGCCCAATCAAATAGGAACCATAACAGAAACTTTAGAAGTGGTAGATGTTGCACGGAAAAATAATATGAACTACGTAGTTTCGCACAGAAGCGGAGAAACCAATGATAGCTTTATCGCAGATTTTGCTGTCGGCGTTCAATCTGACTTTGTAAAATTCGGAGCACCTTCCCGTGGAGAGCGGGTAGCTAAATATAATCGTCTGTGGCAAATTGAGCGCGAAGAGCTCAAGTAGCATTTAGGTTTTAGCATTCGGCATTTAGGAAAGGTTTCCTAGATACTAAATGCTAAATGCTATATACTAGTCTTCATGATCGCCAAAGTTAAAGGTGTGCTTTCCGAAGTTGAAGGAAATGTAGGACTCATCGAGACAAGCAATGGAATAACTTACGAAATACTGCTTACTCCCGTCACATTGGGCAAGAATCAGACTGAAAAAAGTATTGAGATCTATACGTATTTACAGATAAGAGATGACGCGCATATTCTTTTCGGCTTTGAAACCAAAAAAGAAAAAGAACTTTTTAAAAGCCTCATTTCAATCTCTGGAGTCGGACCGAAAACAGCCTTTTCTATAATCTCCTTTTCCAATGAAAAGGAATTGGTAGAGGCAGTTACCGAGAACAATGTTGATTATTTCAGTAAGGTACCGGGGTTAGGAAGAAAAACCGCGATGAAGATTATTCTTGAACTTTCTCAAAAACTAAAGCAGGATTTCCAACTTGAGAAAATGTACCTTTCCGATAAAGATAAGGTCGTGATCGATGCGCTTGTTTCTCTCGGTTTTAAATCAAGGGACGCAAGACAGCTTCTTTCAAAAATGCCCAAAGACCTTTCGGTTGAAGAAAAAATTAAGGAAGGACTCAAACAGGGAGCATCTGCGAGTAAATAATCTTCAAGTATAATACCTCTATGGCTGAGCCAAAAGAAGAAAGAATAGATATCGAAACCTTGAGACCTGCAAAACTCAAAGATTACATAGGCCAGGAATCGGTGGCAAAAACATTATCTGTATTTATAAGAGCGGTTAAAAGCAGGGGAAAGGTGTCAGAACACATTTTACTCTACGGGCCTCCCGGAATTGGAAAGACTACTCTTGCAAATATCATCGCAAACGAGCTGGAAGGTGAGATTAAAGTTACCTCCGGAGCCGCCATGCAGAAGACGGGAGATATAGCTGCAATTTTAACCAATTTAAAAGATAGAGACGTTCTATTTATAGACGAGATTCACAGGCTCTCAAAACCAGTAGAAGAAATGTTGTATCCGGTGATGGAGGAGTATGCTCTGGATATTATTATAGGAAAAGGCCCTGCTGCCCGTACCGTACGTCTTCCCATACCTCAGATAACTATTGTAGGCGCCACTACCCGCCTCGCTCTGCTTTCAGCACCTCTACGCGACCGTTTCGGACTGCTTTTGAGACTTAATTACTACAGTGAGCCTGAGATGGTAAAAATAATCACCAGATCCGCAAGAATTTTGAAAATCCCCTTGGATAAAGACGCTGCTAAAGAAATAGCGCAAAGAGCGCGTTGGACTCCCCGTATAGCTAACAGAATCTTAAAGAGGGCTCATGATATGTTTTTGGTAGATAAACACAAGCAGATCGATATGAATCTTTTGGGCAAACTGTTTGAACTTCTTGAATTGGATGAATATGGATTATCCGATATTGATGTGCGGTACCTTAAGACAGTGGGAAAGAAGTTCCAAAATAGTCCCGTCGGAGTTGAAACCCTCTCCTCTGCCCTTTCTGAAGACAAAAGAACAGTTGAGGAGTTTATCGAACCCTACCTTCTTCAGATCGGCTTTGTGAGAAAAACTTCACGCGGAAGAACGCTAACTCAAAAAGCTCTCAAACATCTTGGTATCAAAGGCCCTATAGATCAGCCTCAGCTTGTTTGATATAATTAAACTTCCTTAGTCGAGGTGGCGGAACTGGTAGACGCGCAGTCTTGAGGAGGCTGTGCCGCAAGGCGTGGAGGTTCAAGTCCTCTCCTCGACACATTTTTTTATAAGTATTTTCTGGCCTCCTTCATCACTGCTAAAGTTCCGAAATGAAGTTTTAGTTTTGCAATTTCTGCTAAAGTAAACCATCCGAAATCAGATCCCTCATGATCTAACGTGACCGTTTGGCTTCTATTCTTAGGAGCGCAAAGCATGGTCACAATTACACCATGCCAACCACTTTTTTGGAATATTTCTTCGTGTACGTATGGAATCAATTTTAATATTTTAACCTTAAGTCCTGTCTCTTCACGGATCTCTCTATGAAGGCATTCTATGATTGTCTCGTTGAATTCCAATCCTCCTCCGGGTAGTTGCCATGTATTATGAACAAGTTTTCGCTTAGGATCGTGGCGCTTAGTTAGAAGATATCTACTGTCTTTCTGAATGAGAGCTATAACTACTACTTCAATCCTGTTTCGCATTGGTGACCTCGGTGCGACTCGAACGCACAACCTACTCCTTAGAAGGGAATTGCTCTATCCAGTTGAGCTACGAGGTCAATATGGATATTATATCAATTTTTTGTGATCTGGTAGCTTTACATTATAGGCCAAATAACCTATAATAGATGCTCTGTTGATTATCCTAATAGTCTAAAATGCCAGCAAGAGCAGAAGTAGGAGCTCCTACACCACAATTATTTAGAAGCACCCGAGGTGAAGTAATCGGTACTTCTTTGCGCGATATGGTTCTTCAGGGTCAGGCTCCGGACGGAGGTCTTTATCTACCTGAAACCCTTACAAAAATGTCACCAGATTTTTTCAGAAGACTTCCCGGTATGTCACTTCAGGAGATTGGTTTTGAGGTCTCGAAACATCTCTATGGATCAGCTATTCCCGATCAAGATCTCAGAGGAATCGTTGAAAGGGCGTTTAATTTTGATATTGAACTTCAAAAATTAGGCAAGAAGACACATCTACTTGAACTTTTTCATGGACCAACTGCTGCTTTTAAGGACTTTGGTGCACGCTATATGGCACAGCTATTATCATACGAGCTTGAACACGGAAATGGAGATCATCGTCCACTAACGATAATTGTTGCAACTTCAGGCGATACAGGAAGCGCTGTTGCGGATGCCTTTCTTAATCTTCCGGGTATCCGGGTTACAATTTTGTACCCAAAAGGAAAAGTTAGCAAGTTGCAGGAAAAACAACTGACTACTTACGGAGAAGATAGCAACATTTGGACTTTAGAGGTTGACGGAACTTTTGATGATTGTCAGGCTCTAGCAACACAGGCCTTTAATGACCAAGATCTCAAAAAACCCCTTAGGCTTAATTCTGCAAACTCAAAAAATGGTGCACGTTTGATTCCCCAGTCATTTTATGATTTTTGGGCATTTGGAGAACTAAGAAGAGAGGGTTATGACGATAAAGTTGTTCTCTCTGTTCCGAGTGGAAACTTTGGCAATCTAACAGCAGGAGTCATTGCAAAAAGGCTAGGACTTCCCATACAAAGATTTGTAGCAGCTACCAATGCAAATCATGTTGTTCCGGATTATCTTAATAGTGGAATCTGGACACCTCGTGAGTTTGTAGGAACTATTTCTCCCTCGATGGATGTTAGTGATCCTAGTAATTTTGAGCGGCTAGATGTTCTCTACAAAGGAGACGTAGACAAAATGAGAGAAGATATTTACGGTACTCACTTTAGTGATGACGAAGTAAGGGAAAAAATTAAGGAGGTGTGGGAGCATTTCGGTTATCTTATGGATCCACATAGCGCTATTGCATTTATGGGTTGGAGAGAATTTAAGGAAAATACCGGTTTTGATGGCGATGGAGTAGTCTTGATGACTGCCCACTCAGCTAAATTTCCCGATACTGTCCAACCACTTATAGGTGATTATAAAATTCCGACGCCTCGGGGTATAAAAGAAGTAGCTAAAAAGAA
>CAYGGJ010000004.1:12828-37568 GCA_964349415.1 uncultured Gammaproteobacteria bacterium
GAGCCCTTCCGGAGAATCGAACTCCGGTCGACGGTTTACAAAACCGCTGCTCTGCCATTGAGCTAGAAGGGCATGGTGCCGAAGGTGGGAATCGAACCCACACGGTGTTGCCACCACAGGATTTTAAGTCCTGCGCGTCTACCAATTCCGCCACCTCGGCTAGGTGCGATTAGGAATATTATATCATTAAGCCCGTTGTTACTTTCTCTTTATTGTGTAAGTATAGGGATGATATATGAAGACTGCAGGTAGATCATCTATGAGGATTTTTTGAAACTGCATATAATGTTCTTTTCTATCTTTTGTAGAAAGAGTACTTCTTCCATCTTCGAGAAGCTTGTCGATTCTGACGTTTTTATAATTGGTGATATTACTTCCTGTCTGAGTTGAATGCCAGAAAAAGTATTGATCCGGATCCTGAGGAATCTTCCAGTGAGCTAAAAGAAGATCAAATTGATCGGGGTTTTGAAAATTACTAAGCGTAAGGTTTGTCTTAATCCCCGCTTTGTTTAAATTCTCTTCGATATCTGTAGCTGCGCTCAAGTAATCGTAATATGTAATAAAATTTAGCTGTGCTTCCGCAGAGGCTTCTTTTGTAAACTTACTGAGACTGTCGACCGATTGATCTAAATCAAACAATGGTTTTTTTAAATTGGGATTATATGCCCAGGAAGCCGGGGAAATAGGTCCGTCTGCCACCTCTCCAAACTCGGTAAATTTATCCCTTGGAATTCCCAATGCAATAGCCTGTCGTACATCCTTTTCTGCCAGAAGAGGATTTTTAGTGTTGAAAAACAAAGTCAAAACCGTGTTGTAATCCACACCTCGGGAGATTGTTGTGTTTCTCCAATCCTTAAACGTATCAGCCAAGTTCTTCTTCAAAAGCGTCATTTCGTTAATCTCTCCTGCCTTATAAGCACTGATCAATTTACTTTCACTATCATAAAATTTGTAAACAAGAGGTGAAAGATCTTTTTTATTGGGACTGAGAAATAGTTCCGTTACTGCTCCATGACTAGTCTTAATTTTATCAACCTTATAGAGGCCTATAACTCCGTGGAGAGGGTATCTGATCACAGGTTTTGTGAGATAAGTCGGCGCGATAGGCAATGGCTTATCCAGTTTTAAAACTACGGTAGATTTATTAGGTACTACTATCTGAACATCCTTGAAGTTGTAGTTGAGATCCTTTGCCGAAAATTCCTTACTGTCATCCCACGCAAGTCCTTGTTTTAGATAAAAGCGGAATTCTTTGCCCTTGTCGAGGATCTCCCACGAAGATGCCAGAGCCGGTATTGTTTCTCCTTTTTCGTTAACAAAAACCAAGCCGTGGGATATTTTTCTCAGTACTTCCTCGGGAAGATTTTCCACCGTATAATTTCCTATCATACCTACGACTTGCTTCCGTGAGAAGAAAACCTTGTCAAGATAAGGAGTAACAGAAATAAGACTGATTACGATAAAAAAGCTTATAAAAAAACTCAAAAGCATCATCCTTGAATGCTTTTTTGTAAATTCTATAAAAAGCCAGTAATAGTACCTGAGCGTTTTATGCTTAAGAATCATGAGGGCAAAAACAGATTAAAAACAGAAAGGATAAAAAAAGCGACTATTAAGATTACGGTAAGCTGGAGCGTTACTTTTTCTACTCCTCTTCTGGTTTGATACATCTCTCCACTTCCGCCCCACGCACTTCCCAATCCCGCACCTTTTCCTTGAACCAATACGAGAACCACGATGATTATTGAGATAAGGATGTTTAATACGAATACGAAGTTTCTCATGTTACTTTCTCTAATGTGTAAATTATAACTGAAGCCGATACAGACACAGCCAGAAGATTACCTGCTTCGGAAAAAGCTACTTGTTTGATTGCAACCCCTGCCAGGCTGAAACCCGGGAGAGTCCATGATTTTATGGTTGCCATATCGCTGTATTTGCCCACTAAATAGAAAAGGAGCATATAGCAGGCGATTGAAAGCAGTCCAAAGGTCAATAGATGAATTGGAAAAAGTATGATTTTGGACAAAGGAACCACTAAATAACTGACAAATGCAAGAAGCACCACGATTTGAGCAAACTGTACCCAATCCGGCGAATATATAAATCCTTTATTCCATAAGGCTGTAAGATAAAGTGCTATCGAAGCAAATAGGAGCATTCGGGAAGGCTTTTTCATCATTAAATTATATCATTTAGCTAAGTTTGATCCAACTCCGCTAGAGAGTGATCAAAAAAAAGCCCCCTTCTCTCTGAGATGAAGATGATACTTTCTAGCAAATCTATGCGCTTCATCCCTCATATGACGAATTAAGTTAAAACCTTGGTTATTAGTCTTTGGTTTGATAGTCGGGAGATCGTCGACTCCCATAATGATTCTGTCCGGGTTTTTTGCTATGCCTATTACCGGCAGCTGTAAGTTCATTGAGATGAGCGCCTTTAAGAGTACCCTGACCTGAGGTCTTCCTCCGTCGACAACTAAAAGTTCGGGTAGGGGCCAGTCGTTTTTAAATCTTCTCTTTAGTACTTCATCTATCATCTCAAAGTCAGACTGAAGTTTAAGATTTCTTATCCGGAATTTCCGGTAGTTGGATTTACTCGGCTGACCATCACTGAAAACAACCATGGACGCAGTAGCATGCTTTTTACCAAGATCACTTATGTCATATGCCTCGATTCTTGAAATTTCTGTTAGGTTTGGAAAATGAGGACGCAGTAGAGCTAAGAGTTCCTTTATGTTACTTTTGCCTTGGTTATAGGTAGTCGAATCAAAAGGGTTAAAATGTCTTCTCGTTGCCAGACTTTCCAATCGCAAAATTAAATTTCTAATTTGAATTGCCTTTTCATAGTCTTCTTCCTTTGTTAATGTTTTCAATCTCTTATATAAACTCGACTGAAGAACTTCAATTTTTCCTTCCAGCAGTTTCATTACTAAACGGATATTTCTTCTATACTCCCTTTTTAATTTCACATGCTCCTCAGGATTTTTACTGTTTTCGATAAAACTCGGGCAGGGATTACAAAGTCCGATCTTTGAGTAAAAGCAGGGAAGTCTCCCTATCTTATTCTGCATACAAAAGGGGAATATTTTTCTGATTTCCCTTAAAATTTCGTATACATTTTGAGTAGATGAAAAAGGTCCGAAGTACCGCGACTTCCCGTCTCTTTCCTTTCTTGAAAGAGAAATTTTTGGATAGTTCTCTTTTACTGACACTTTGATATATAGATAGCTCTTGTCATCCTTCCACCTGACGTTATATTTAGGACGATAAGTCTTAATCAGTTCGGCCTCAAGAAGTAGAGCTTTAAATTCCGAATCAGTTTGAATAGTCTCAATCTCATCAGCGGTGTCGATAAGTCTTCTTTCTTTGGGATGTATTTTGGCATTTTCAAGATGTGATAACAATCTTGCCTTTATGTTTACTGATTTCCCTACATACGTAGGTTTATTTTTTTCTTTGAAGATATAAATTCCAATATGGGAATCCAGCTTTTTTATTGAGTCGCGGTTGACCTGTAGTTTCATGAGAGATATATTATACCTGTTGTCAGGCCCGTCTTCTCTTTCGGCCTCTTATAAAGAGTGTTAGTCCTCCAAATACAACTACGATCAAAATTCCGATCCAAAGACTTACCGAATAGGAGTAAGGAGTTACTTTTAGTTCAATAGCTTTCTTGTCGAAATTCCCAACGGTAACGCTAAGTGATGCCTTTTCGTATTGGTTTCTGGAGACTGACTTTATCAGTAAATTTATCTTTTTTTCCTCGTATGGAGCAATTGAGTCAATAAGCGAATTTGAGATCTTAGCTTCAAGGTTTTCTCCGGTTGTTTGTACGGGGACATTGTAAAGATAAACATTTCCTTCATTTTTTATAGAAATAACTCCTTTTGTCGGCGTCGTATCATTTAAGGATTTGTCTATTTTAATATCTGTTATTCTTAATTTCTTATTTTCCTTGGGAACAGCGTTGACTGCCCGTACTATTACATCTTGGGAGTCCGTAATCTTATACATCCCTGCAGGGAGAGGCCTGCTGGAGTTTTTTCCGTGTATCACAAATGCTATATGGTTCAGGTCAAAAGATGAAAAATAGTCTATACCTGAGGTGTTTTCCCACGTTGGATCAATCTGGATCCAGTTTTGATAACTTGGGTCAAAGTATTCCGGCCATGAATGAAGAACGTCCCGGATCAAAGACAAAGGTCTTAAGCTGGGATTTTGAGTTACGGCAAATCCCTGTATTTCTCTCGACATAATTCCCTGTTCTCTTGCGAGCGTCACGAAAGAATCAGTAAATTCTACACAGATCGCCTGATCCGGCCTCTTAAGTGCAGTATCTGCACCGAGTCGTCCAAAGGATTTATTACTTACTACACGATTGAAATTGTATTTAAAATTCTGGACGATAAAATCATAAATCATCTCTGGAGTTTTCAATTGTTTGAATTTTTCAGGATTTGAAACACGCCAAAAGTCTGCTTGGTTGAGAAGATACTTTTCTTGCTCTTTAAGTCTTGTTAAATTTGCAATTTTCACCTCATCCCTTGGGTTAATAAAAAGCTGGGTAGTCCCGGAAAACTGAATAACTTTAGTTTCCTTAGGTTTTAAGTAGTATCTCCCTATATAATTTCCGTCCTCATCTAAATACATGGATTGCGGCAGCGGCTCTATCCCCCTGACATAACTTTTTTGATACGTAGTATCGGGAGGGAAAGCAACTTCAGAGTAAATTGGTGTCAATTTAGTATTTTGCAAAGTGTAAGTGAGGTTAAGCTCGTACATCTGCGTTGAGCCAAAAACAGCGTATACTATCTTTCCGGGAGGATTGTTCCATATTATTTTATTTCCTTCAATTTTATCGGGCTTCGGCTTTGCGATAGATATTTTCTTTTTGTTATCGGGAAGGTTGACAATCATCTGATATGTACCTTCACCGCGATTTCCGATAGTGGGAAGAATCACTTCCCATACATTTCCGTTAATCTGAAATAAATTACTTTGATCAAACTCTAAAGTTAAAGTATTGCTTGATTCTTTTCCCAACTTGGGCTTTGTGAACTCAAGCTCTATATTTGATGATTGGTCAGATTGAATAATTTTGGGAGTTATGGATCCTTCATCATCTCTCGCTTTTAAATTGCTGATCTCAAAGTTTTTCGGGAAGGAAAGGGAAAATTTCTTTACAAAAACATCCGACCGGAGATTGGTTGTTTTTACAGTAAAATTGACACGTGTCGAAAGATTTCCCGCACTCCGGTTTATAAAATACTCTACAACATAGTCAGATCTGTACTCCTGAGCTGAAAATTGTCGTAATGATCCCGAAAGTAAAAAAAGAAGGATAAAGTAAAGAATAGTTCTAAATAAAGACATTCTTATATTATAGACTAGCGTCTAGCTTTAAGAAGATACTGCGCGGTGTAAGAACTTTTTTCGTCTTTTAACCCATCTAGTTTTCCTTGATAGAGAACTTTTCCACCTTTTTCTCCACCATCAGGCCCAAGATCTATTATGTATTGACTGTTTTTTATAACATCGAGATTGTGTTCTATGACTAGCACCGTATTTCCTTTATCGACCAACTGATACAAGGCATGCAGTAGCTTTTCAACATCGTAAAAATGTAGTCCTGTAGTCGGCTCATCGAGTATATAGATTGTTCTTCCTGAGTTTTTTCTTGAAAGTTCATTTGCCAGCTTTATCCGCTGTGCTTCTCCTCCCGAGAATGTGGGAGCGGGTTGACCGAGTTTAATATAGCCGAGACCAACACTTTTAAGGAACTGAAGTTTGTTGTAAATATTAAAGTGACTTTGAAAAAAATCAGCAGCTTCGTCGATTGTCATTTTTAGTATTTCGTAAATATTTACTCCTTTATACTTTACCTCAAGAGTTTCTTTGTTGTACCGGTGACCTTCACATACATCGCACTTCACATATATATCCGGCAAAAATTGCATCTCAATTTTGATTACTCCGGCACCCTGACATTTTTCGCATCTACCACCCTTTAAATTAAAAGAGAATCTGCCTTTTTTAAACCCTTTAACCCGCGCATCTTGAGTGGAGGCAAAGATTTCTCTGATTTCATCAAAAAAGCCTACATATGTAGCCGGGTTTGAACGCGGAGTTCTTCCTATCGGTGATTGATCCACCAAATAAACTCTGTCAACATATTGAAATCCATCCAGCTTTTCAAAATCTCCTATGTTTTCACTAAAATGTCCGTCAATATGATATTTCAGAGCTGGATACAGAGTCTCTACTACTAATGTTGACTTTCCCGAGCCTGACACACCCGTGACCGTAATTAAATTTCCCAACGGAATCTTTACGTTAATCCTTTTTAGGTTAAATTGCGTAGCTCCCGACAGAGTAACGACGCCTTTGGTTGTATCAAGATCTCTCTTTTCCGGTTTAATTACCCTGCGTCCGGAAAGATACTGTCCTGTAAGTGAATTTTTGTTCTTTTTAATCTCGGCAATAGAGCCGGTAAATACAATTTTTCCTCCTTGATTACCTGCCTTCGGACCCAATTCAACGAGGTAGTCTGCCGATTCAATTGTCTCCTGATCGTGTTCGACTATTACAAGGGTATTTCCAAGATCCTTTAAGTTGTGGAGGGTTTGAATTAAGGCGGCTACATCTTTCGGGTGCAAACCGATTGATGGCTCATCCAATACATACAGTACCCCGGTTAATCCCGTTCCGATCTGGGAAGCAAGCCTGATCCTTTGCAATTCTCCGCCGGATAGAGATTTTGCCGTTCTTCCGACCGTAATATATCCGAGTCCGACATTTTTTAGAAAGCTCAGTCTTACGTTTATTTCTTTAATAATTCCTTTTGCTATTTCCTTCTCATAGTCACTAATCTTTGCAAATAAACTTTCGGAATAGGTAAGTAGCGCCTCGATTGAGTCTTCACTAAAGTCTGCGATGTTCCGGTCGTCTATCGTTACCGAAAGAATTTCCTTTTTTAGTCGCCTTCCTTCGCATGAAGGACAGATTTCTTCACGTATATATTTTCCTATTTCATAACCTTCCAGTCCGGTGTCACTCTCAAAAAATCTTTTCTCAAGCTCTGCAACCACACCGGTAAAAGTTTCATAGATGACTGTCTGTGTACCATGTCTGTTTGTCCCCGGCACCCTATATGTTTTCTTAGTGCCGTAAAGAATTTTTTTTAAATCTTCCTTAGGCATATCCTGAACTTTAATTCCGAAATCAATGTCTTCTTCTTCCGAAACCTGTTTTAGTAAACGTATATACCAAGTATCCTGAAAAAATAATTTATTGAAGGGGAGTATTGCACCTTCGTTTATGGTGAGATTTTTATTTAAGATTTGTTCAGGGTCGACTTTGTAGATAGTCCCTATCCCCTTGCATCTTTCACAAGCACCAAGAGGGGAGTTGAATGAAAACATTCTTGGTTCAAGTTCGGGCAGTGAAATATTGCAAACCGGACAGGAAAATTTGTCTGAGAAAAGATGCTCGGACCCGTCATCCAATATCACCAACCCGTCGGTTAGACTAATACTCTGCTCTACTGAAGTAACCAAGCGTGAACGCAAATTTGCCTTAAAAACCTTGTCCTTTATCTCCTTGCTGCGTAGCATCATTGTGTCTATGGTCACGTGAATATCATGTTTGTTTGTTTTTATCAGTTCGAGATCGGTATCAAGTGCCAGATCCTTCTTGTCAATTCTTACCTGCGAGTATCCCTTGCCAAGCAGGTTTGCAAAGAGCTCTTTGAATTCACCCTTTCTTTGTCTCACAACCGGTGAAATGATTTTGAATGTATGCGGCTTGATCTTATCTAAAAGAGTCTTCTTTTCAATTGCTTCAAGTATTTTATCCACAATTTCATCTAACGAGAGTTTTGCTACTTCTCTGCCGCAGTTGGGGCAATGAGGCCGTCCTACCCTTGCAAATAAAAGTCTCAAATAGTCATAGATTTCGGTTATTGTACCTACTGTGGATCTTGGGTTGTGGGAAGTTGTCTTCTGATCAATGGAGATTGCAGGTGACAAGCCTTCGATCGTATCTACATCGGGTTTATCCATAATCCCTAAAAATTGCCGGGCATAAGCCGATAGAGATTCAACATATCTTCTCTGTCCTTCAGCATATAAAGTATCGAATGCTAAAGAGGATTTTCCCGAACCAGAGACCCCGGTTATCACAACAAATTTGTCTTTTGGAATCTCGAGATTAACATTTTTTAAATTATGTTCTCTCGCTCCTTTTATCTTTATTGATCCTTTCATATTAATCATCCATTCTTAATTCACGGATTTTATTTCTTAAAGAAATCGCAAACTCGAAGTTCATGTCTTCTGCCTGTCTCCTCATCTCACGCTCAAGCTTTTTAATCAGACGCTTCTTATCATAGCCTGTTAGTGAATCCGTCTGGATATCTGATACGGCCTGTTGGTTTATCTCCGGCTTATTCGCGTTAAGTATGTAGAAAGGATCCTCTTCGTGCTCCGCGATTTTTTCCCTTATTGGTTTTATAATCGTTTTCGGAGTTATATTGTGCTTTTTATTGTAACTGACCTGATGCGCACGCCTTCTGTCTATTTCATTTACCGCCCCTTTAATAGAATTTGTAATTACATCTGCATATAGTATTACTTCGCCCGAAATATTTCGCGCTGCTCTTCCCATCGTTTGTACAAGAGAAGTTTTTGACCGTAAGAATCCTTCTTTGTCAGCATCAAGTATGGCCACCAGAAACACTTCGGGAAGATCCAGCCCCTCTCTTAAAAGATTTACACCAATCAATACATCAAATTCATTTTTTCTTAAATTATCGAGTACATCCGACCGTTCCAATGTATGAACATCCGAATGTAGATAAGAGGCCCGGATATTTCTCTCTTTTAAGTGATCCGTCAAATCCTCCGCCATCTTTTTAGTAAGAGTCGTTACCAGAATTTTTTCTCCGGTCTTTATCCTCGTCTCTATCTCCTTTATTAGGTCTTGAACCTCAGTTTTTGACGGCCTTATTGTAATTTTGGGATCTATTATGCCCGTTGGTCTTATCAATTGTTCGACTATTCCTTTATGCAAGCTTTTTTTGGTTTTTGCTTCAGTTTGGGCTTTTTCAATTTCCCATTCTGCCGGTGTCGCAGATACATAGATTAAATGTGGAGGGATTTTATAGAACTCCTCGAATTGGAGTGGACGGTTGTCGTATGCTGCCTGCAGTCTAAAACCAAAGTCTATTAATGTTTTTTTTCTTGAGTTGTCTCCGTTAAACATTCCTCTTATTTGGGGGACTGTCATGTGTGATTCATCAACAAACACGAGAAAGTTATCTTTATAGGCAGTTCTAAAATAGTCTATGAGAGTGTGGGGTGGATCTCCCGGTTTTCTACCGTCAAAATACCGTGAATAATTTTCAATTCCGTTTACGTATCCAACTTCTTTTATCATCTCAAGGTCGTAATTAACTCTTCTTAAAAGTCTTTCTGCTTCAATTAATTTTCCGCTTTTCTTTAGAGCTTCGTATTCGCGTTTCAAATCGCTTCGTATCATTTTTTCTGCAGGTTTAAATACAACGGGGTCCATAAGGTAATGTTTTGCCGGGTAAATCACAAAGGAATCACTCTGTTCGTCTGTCTCTAGAATCTTTCCGGAAAGAGGTTCAAACTTAGCAAACGAAACTATTTTTGAGCCCTTAGACTGGATTCTGTAGCCGAAGTCCTCATAGGCAGGATATATGTCCATATAGTCACCCCGTATGCGAAATGACCCTCTTTTAAAGTCGAACTCTGATCTTTCGTATTGGAGCTCGATTAATCTTTTTGCAAGATTATTCCAATCTGCCATGTCGCCTTTTTTAACCCGGAGCGTAAATTTTCCGTATTCCTCAGCCGAACCTATATTGTAGATACATGAAACAGATGCCACGACAACGACATCCTTTCTGGTCATAATATTTGCAGTAGCTCTTAACCTTAACTTATCTATCAGCTCATTTATGTCAGACTCCTTTTCGATATAGGTATCTGAAGATGGTATATAAGCCTCTGGTTGATAATAATCATAGTAGGAAACAAAGTATGAGACTGCGTTTTCCGGAAAAAAGTCACGGAATTCTTGATACAGTTGACCGGCCAGAGTTTTATTATGAGAGATTATCAGTGCCGGCATCTTAAGGTTCTTAATTACATTTGCCATCGTGTAAGTTTTCCCGGAGCCTGTAACTCCAAGTAAAACCTGGTTTTTAAGACCTTCGGAAACTCCTTCAGTCAATTGCTTAATCGCTGTTGGCTGGTCTCCCGTTGGTTTGAAATCGGAAGTTAATTTGAACATAAATACGACCTATTATTATAGCAGTTTGTAGAATATAAGTCACCAATCTCTCTTACTTATCCTTCTTTGATCGTTCGACTAGGAGATGAATTGCGCTGGGGATTAGCGAGAGAAGAATAATGGCGCCAACTATGGGCAAGAGATACTGATCAACATCAGGAATAAGTCTTCCTAAGAAATAGCCGGCGACAGTGAGTCCTATTGCCCACACAATACCGCCCAAAACGTTATATATCAAAAAGGTTTTATACTCCATGTCTCCTATCCCGGCAACTATTGGCGCAAAGGTGCGTATAACAGGAAGGAAGCGTGCCAAAACAATCGTTTTTTTACCGTGCTTTTGATAAAACTTCTTTGTCTTTTCGAGATTTTCTTTATGAAAGAGAAAGGAGTCTTTCTTATGAAAAAGCCGTTTTCCAAATCTATGTCCGAACGCATAGCCTACGCTGTCTCCTAGTACTGCTGCCAGAAAACACCCTATTGCAAGGAGTCTAATATCAAGAAGCCCTTGAGAAGCTAGAAATCCGGAAGTAAACAATAAGCTGTCTCCGGGCAAGAAGAAACCAAAAAATAAGCCTGATTCTGCAAAAACAATCGCAAAGATACCTACGTAGCCGATTGTTGATATAATGGACTCTAAGTTTGAGAAACTTACTAGTTGAGTTATTGTTTCCATGTTATTTATAGTCTCTACACCAATCGGCAATCTTAATGATCTATCATATCGTCAGGCAAAGACGTTGATCGATTCAGACGTTGTTCTTGCCGAGGATACAAGATCCTATCAAAAACTCCTGACAGGAATTCTAAAAATTTTCAATTTATCCCCGAAACAAGGCCAAAAGCTGATTTCTTATTATAAAGAAGTGGAATTTGAAAAGCTACCTGAAGTCCTTCAGTATCTTGTAAGCGGACTGAACGTATCCTTAGTTTCCGATGCCGGGACTCCTCTTATCTCTGATCCCGGATACCTTCTTCTCAGTAAGGCACTTGAACGCAATATTCCTTATGATTCTGTCCCCGGCCCTTCGTCTGTCACAAACGCTCTGGTTCTATCCGGATTTCAAAGTAAAAAATGGATGTTTTTAGGCTTTTTCCCAAAAAAAAGAAATGATTTAACCAAATTACTCAATTCGTTAAGTGAAATAAGCGCTATTGACAAAGACATTGTTTTTATTGCCTTTGAATCCTCACAAAGAATCAATGAATCGCTAAGAACTCTGTCGGAAGTGAAACGAGAAGTTAAAGTTGCAGTAATCCGAGAGATGACTAAGAAATTTCAAGAGGTTGTCAGGGGAAAACCGGAAGAACTATTGAAGAGAGAGTTTAGAGGAGAAATCGTGTTGGTTTTTCGATTAGAAGGTGGTAAGAGCTAAAAAAGCTCCTTTTAACACATCGTGATGATAGGTTATATCAAGAGTCTCCGAAATCTCATCAATACTTCCCTGGAGTACAGCTAGTCCTGAGGGAAATATTTTTATAAGATTGGGCGCCTTCTCCTTGAGAAATCTTATTCTTGCTCCCGGCTCATTCTGTCTGGGTGCGAATTGTCCAGGAGTAAAATCCATTATTTCTTGCGTGCCCGTTTTTAAAAAAGTATGGGTCATCTCAGCCGAATCCTCACCCTCAACCTCAGAAAAGGAAACCCATCCTCTAGCAAGATTGTACCCCTTAGGTAAACCAATCTTCTTTACTATCCGCTTATGTGCTCTACAAAGACCCATTTCTGCTAAAGTTCTGGCCTCAAGATGAAGAGTGGGATCGCCCGGCGCATCTCTCAGTAAAGATCTCCGATACAACTCCAATCTTTCTTGTATGGCGCTGTGATGTGACTCTAACCACATATCCGGTAATTGAAGTCTTTCTTTCATATTACAAAATAACGGCGTGAACATTGTAATCAATTCCTGTCTTTTCTCTAATTTCTTTCCTTGATCCTGTTAGAATCAGCAAACCTGACGGCGCCATGGAAGTATGTTCTGGTACTGAATCCTTAAGAACTTCAGACTTATCTCCGGGCTTTCTTCCTCCTCTTACAAACTGGGAGGCGGTCAGATCAACTACGTGATCGGTTCCACTCTGAAGAAACATGTGGGGTATTCCCCGTGTTGAGCCTGTCATTACCCCTTCGGTATCAACATGGCCCGAAACTACATGGAATCCTTGAGGTAGTCCGGTCTTCACTGCAATTGGCTGATGACCTTTGCAAAGAGGCATTTCAGATAAGCTTCTACGTTGTTTGTCAAAGAATCTGGGATTCCCATCAGGATCTTTTTCCCTTCGGATAGCTAGAAGCCATGCACGGAAGGCTAAAAGCTGTGCATGAAGCTGCGGATCGTTTTTAATGACCCACTCGGTTGGAGTCAGTCTCTCGATCATAATCCTATTATATCATAAACCTATAGTAAGAAGACACGAGTAGATTAATTATTGATTTTTGTGAGCACTTCTCTTATAGTTTACCTATGCCTCGAAAGTTAAAGACATCTACCAAAAAAGTGTTGGAAGATACTTCCCCGGTTTCTTCGGTCATTGGTCAAGTACCAGATCATGAACCACCAACTCCATATTTACAGAAAGCTCCACCATCCTTTAAGCCTTTCTCTTCTGTCGGAATATCTATGTTTCTTATTCTTCTTTTAATTGCTTTTGTATTACTCGCGGGCTATCTTTTTTTTGCGGTTTTGCTGAAATAAACTTCTTCAGGGCTTTTACATGACAACGAAAGATGGTGACCCCAGAGGGATTCGAACCCTCGATCTTCAGGATGAAAACCTGACGTCCTAGGCCGCTAGACGATGGGGCCAATAGAAGTATTATAGCAGAAAAGGTAGTTCTAGCCATCTGCCTAATGCTTCTATCAGCTCACTTTACGCTCTTTCTAAGGTCATCCAACAATTGTCTGGCATGATCTCTGCCTCCTAGTCCAAAAGCCAAACCTCCGGCTATAGCCAACATCCCAATTATTCCTGTGAAGAGAATTCTTACGAGATCCTGGGCTACTCCTAGTTGGTTTAATACAATCAGCGCTGTAAAAAACAACATCGCGCCTTTAGACATAGTAGCAAGTGCGTTTGCGGAAGTTCCTTTTAAGGACCTTACACTGTTTCTGACCACGTCGGATACCAGATTAGACAACACTACGCCTACAAATCCCATCACAACTGCCGCAATTACATTGGGAATGTAGAGTAAAAATTGATTTACGACTGTCGTGGCTCTCTGCAATCCCCAAACTTCAAGAGTGGGAACCAAAAAGAGTAGTACGACGGTCCATCTGACAATCTCCGTGAGTACATCCTCCCAAAGCTTTGTCTCCTGTTGACCTGCTAATTTTGTCTTAGCAAAAAGTCTGTCCAAACGCGCAAGTTTAAAAACGCTTACGAGTAAGCTTTTTAGAACACCTGCTAAGACGAGACCGATTACCAATATTAGAAGTCCGCCGAAGAAATTAGGAAGAAAGTCCACAAATCGTATCCAAAACCGGCCGAGAATACTGTTTACTGCTTCAAACATATTCTTTCACCTCCTCTCTATCAATCTTAAGAATTGATATTTTCGAAATGCTGTAGTGACCGGATATTATTAGCCCCATCCAACAAGATAGAGACAACATCAAGAGATAGTTTATGTTCTTTTTTTCCTGTTTGCAAGAGGAAATATGTTGCAGTTTTTAGTAGGTGGGAGACTTTTGTCCTACCGACTGCTTCATAAGGCTTACCCTTTACGGTACTTAAGCGGGTTTTTACTTCTATAAAATGTATTTTGTTATTCCTTTGGGCTATTATGTCGATCTCTGTCCTATTTGATCTGAAGTTTTTTGTAAGAATTTTGAATCCTTTTTTCTGAAGATATTTTGCAGCTAGCATTTCTCCAATCCTGCCGATTGCAAGATTGGATGAGTTCATTTCTGTCGATAAATCTTATGTCTTATTTCCCGTTCTGAAAGATTTCTTATAAAGTAAAGTTTTGATTTTGTATAAGAGCCTTTCTTTACTACCTTCACATCTGTGAGATTTGGAGAGTTTAAGGGAATGATTCGCTCAACACCGATTCCCGATCGGGTAACTTTGCGGGTGGTAAACATCCGGGTGTGATTATCTCGTCCTTTTATCTTAATTAAGATTCCTTTGAACTCCTGCTGACGATCTTTACCATCTTCTTTTATTCGGTACTTCACCGCAATAGTGTCGCCCACAGCAATAGTTGTATCTTTAAATTTGTAGGAATTAGCCATAGGCAATTATATCATCAATTAGTTGTCTCGACAAGCTACTATAAACGACGAGAAGATAGGATGAGGCTTTAGTGGACGACTTTTGTACTCCGGATGGCCCTGTGTTCCCAGGTAAAATGGGTGCAGTTTTTGGTCCAGTTCAATTATCTCAACAAGATTTTCCTTTTGGGACTGTGCGCTTATCCTCATCCCGTTTTTTTCAAATTGTGGAATATATTTGCTGTTAAATTCATACCGGTGCCTGTGCCTTTCACTGGTAAGATTTTTCACTTTATTGACAAAGCCGTTGTATTTGTCGTAAATTTTGTAGGCCAAGGTATTTTTCTTTATTATTGCATCCCATGCACCCAGCCTCATCGTTCCGCCATAGGCCCTGTTTTCCAAGAGCTTTTTTTGAGTTTTAATGAGGTGAATGACCGGATTTTTACTTTTTGGGTTGTTTTCTGTAGTATTTGCGTCTTTTAGGCCAAGGACATCTCTTGCAAAAGCCACTGCGGCAAGCTGCATGCCGTAACATAGACCAAGGTAGGGAATTTTCTTTTCTCTTGCGTAAGAGGCTGTTTTAATCATACCCTCTGAACCCCGCTCTCCCCAGCCAATAGGAACAATAATTCCATCCGGTTTACCGATTATTAATGTTCCTTGTTTTTCTACCTTTACCGAATCCACCCAACGGGTTTTGACCTTAACGCCATTGTTAAAAGCAGCATGATCGATTGCATCAAAAAGTGCTGCATAAGAGTCTTTTAATTGGAAACTGCCTGTACCAAAGTATTTTCCGACAATTGCTATCTCCACCTCTTTTTGTGTTTTGGATTTCACAAGACTCAATAGTTTTTTCCAGTTCCTCAGATCGGGCGTCTTCACCGGCAATCCAAGACTTTTCAGAATTTTTTTATCCATTTGTTGTTCGTGTAAAACCATTGGAATCTCAAATACATGATCTACATTGGGATTGGAGATTACATTTTCGGGTTGAACATTACAAAAAAGCGCAAATCGGTCAATTCTCCTTTGATCAAGTATTTCCTCCGATCTGGTGACAATAAAATCAGGTTGGATTCCTACTGAATTGAGCCATCTGACCGATAATTGGGTAGGCTTTGTCTTCGGCTCACCCAGATGGGTTGGCGTAGGAACATAGCTGACATGCACGTGGATGACATCGCCCGGGTTCTTCAGCGTCATTATTCTTGAGGCCTCATAGTAGAAGATGTTTTGATATTCTCCTGCGGTACCGCCAAGTTCTACCAATACTATATCTGCATTTTTGCTCTTACCTAACGTCTGAATTCTGTCAATTATTTCGTTAGTAATATAGGGTATGGCCTCAACATCTTCACCGCCGTACTCAAATCTTCTTTCACGATCAATTACGGTTTTATAAATCTGACCCATGGTCACGAAATTCTCACTATTCATATTCTCGCCGAGGAATTTTTCGTAAGTTCCTATGTCCATATCAGCCTCAGTTCCATCTTCGCATAAAAATGGGTCGCCATGTTCTATAGGATTAATAGTACCTGCGTCGATATTGAGGTAATTTTCAAACTTTATGGGGGTTACTTTATAGCCCGCAGATTTAAGCAGAACGCCGATAGAAGCCGAGGTGAATCCTTTCCCGATTCCGGATATTACTCCACCGGAAACAAAAACATATTTTGTCTTTTTCATAAGTCTTTCCAGGCAAAAGCTGTAAAATCACATTTGGGATAGTTTTCACAACCGTAAAACCTCTTTTTTGATTTACTATATCTTACCACAATATTTCCCGAACACTTGGGGCATTTCTTGCCTTGTACCGTCTTCAAAAAGGCCTTTGTATATTTGCATTTGGGATAAGCGGTACAAGCATAGAATTTTCCGAATTTAGAAAATCTCATTGTAAGAGGACTTTCGCATTCCGGACACTTTCCATAATCTTCCTGCTTAACCTCTATTTTCTGTTTATCTTGCTTTTTCAACTCAAGCTCCTTTTTAAAAGGGGTGTAAAAGTTTCTAAGCAAATCTAGTACATTTTTTTCTCCTTCAGCCACTTCATCTAGCCCTTCTTCCATAGACGCGGTATATTGAGTACCAAAAAGCTCAGGAAAAGCAGAGGAAAGATAGTCGCTTATCGCCTCTCCCAGATATGTAGGTTTGAAATAACGTCCTTCTTTATCGACGTAGAATTTACCCTGTATTAGTGAGATTATTGGTGAATAGGTAGAAGGCCTTCCTATTCCGAATTCTTCCATGGTTTTAATAAGAGTTGCTTCTGAGTAACGGGGAGGAGGGTTTGTGTTTTTTTCTTCATCTTCAAGATTGATAAGATTAATGGAGTCTCCTTTTTTTACTTTCGGATCAATAAGCTCACGCTCTGCAAATTTTGGATTCAAAACCTTTAAGAAACCGTCAAATACTACCTGTTGGTACGTAGACTCGAATAAGTAATTTTTTGGACATTTTATATAAATTTTAATTTGCTTAAGATCTGCCTCTTTCATCTGTGTTGCCAAAGCTCTATTGAAAATAAGATCGTACAGCAACTTGTGATTCTTTGTTAGTTTTTTTTCCTTAAGAATAATGTTTAAATCTCTATCCAATTTTGTGGGACGAATGGCTTCGTGAGCTTCCTGAGCACCTCTTGAACGGGTTCTATATCCTCTCGGCTTTTCAAGAGAATATTTTTTTCCATATTTCTCAATAATATAATCCTTTGCTCGGAACACAAAATGCGTGGAAAGGTTAAAAGAATCAGTACGGTGATAGGTGATAAGTCCACGCTCATACAAGTCTTGCGCGAGTCTCATAACCATCCTCGAAGTAAAACCATATTTGGTAATTCCGTCCTGTTGGAGTAGAGAAGTAGTGAACGGAGGCGGGGGATACCTCTTTATCATCTCTTCACTAAGGTCGCTTACTTCAAACCTCTCCCCTCCCAGATCTTTTTTGATTTCTTCCAGTTTTTTCTTATCAATAGTGGTTTTCACATACTCATAGTCCCCCGCAAAGAGCTTAAGCTTCGTAAGTACCTCGTAGGGAACGTCATCTTTTTTTATAAGTTTCGCTTTAAAATCTATGGATTTATTGAATAACCCAAGGAGCTGGTAGTACGGCTCTTGCGTAAAAGCACGTATCTCTTTTTCACGCTCTACCACAAAGCGTAAAGCTACCGTCTGTACCCTGCCCGCAGAAAGCCAGTTTTTGCCCAGTTTTGTCCATAAAAGAGGGGAGAGCTCATATCCTACTACCCTATCCAGTATTCTTCTGGCCTGCTGCGCTTTTACCAAATCAAGCCTCAGATGCTCTGGTTTTGCAAGAGCCTCTTCTAGCGCTTTTTGTGTAATTTCGTGGAAAACTATTCTTTTCAAAGTCTTTCCCTCTTCTTTTATTTTAATCTCCGGCCAGGTTTCTTTAATAAATCCCAAGATGTAGGCGGCATGATAGGAGATAGACTCCCCTTCCCGATCAGGATCCGTAGCGAGTATTATTTCTTTATTTTTCTCGGCCAGTTTTTTTAGTTGGTCTACCACCTTTTGTTTCTTCTTCATAATTTCGTAGGTTGGTTTAAAATCTTTGTCATAGTCAACAGAAATTGTTTTCGTAGGAAGATCCCGGATATGACCGAGAGTAGCAAAAACATAATAATCCTTCCCTTTTAAAATTCGGTTAAAGGTACGTGCTTTGGTTGGAGACTCAACAATGATTAATGTCATATCATCTGAATAATTACAATAAAATACCTAGTTCTTATAATAAATACAACCCTTAATGAGTTCTCTGACGTCTCTTTTTGAGCAGTTTGAGGTCAACTAATGACCTTCGGAGTAGTATCGTGGCTTCGTGTCTCTCTTGGTCGTTTTTAGAAGTAGTTAGTATCTTTTTGGCCTGGTCTAGAGCTTTCTGAGTAAGTTGCTGATCTACTTCGCCCTGTCCATATGCACGGGAAACCAATATGTTTAGATGTCTTCCATCTGTTTCCAGGTATCCCCCGCCGATAGCAAGGTGATCTTCTTCGTTTCTTTCTCTCCTTATGGTCACTACGCCCTCGACTAGAAGTGAAAAAAGACTTGTATGTCTTGGCAAAACCGTTATTTGGCCATCCGCGGTGTCTATTGTCACCGACGTAATTTCCTCGTCTCTTACTACTTTATTTGGAGTTATTATTTTTAAATGTAGCTTTTGCATGGCCTTTATTTAACTTCGTCTATTCCACCGATCATATAAAAAGCGTTCTCATTTTTACCATCATGCTTCCCCTCAAGAATCTCCTTAAAACCTCTTACCGTTTCTGCTATTGGGACGAACTTTCCTTTTTTTCCGGTAAAGGGCTCTGCCACGAACATTGGTTGAGTTAAGAATCTTTGAATTTTACGCGCTCTCGAAACCGCAAGCTTATCTTCCTCGGAAAGTTCTTCCATACCCAAGATAGCGATTATGTCTTGAAGATCTTTATATCTCTGTAGTGTTTTAAGTACATCTTTGGTGACCTGGTAGTGTTCTTCGCCGACAACTTCGGGATCAAGTGAGGTTGACGTGGATGTAAGAGGATCTATGGCTGGGAAAAGTGCCTGTTCTGCCAAGGATCGCTCCAAGGTGAGAGAGGCGTCCAGATGTGCAAATGTTGCAACCGGTGCAGGATCTGTGTAATCATCCGCAGGCACATATACAGCTTGAATAGAGGTAATAGAACCTTTTTCTGTAGAGGTTATCCGCTCCTCAAGCGCCGACATTTCTGAGGCCAAAGTAGGTTGATATCCGACTGCCGAGGGAATCCTTCCTAAAAGAGCCGAAACCTCTGATCCTGCCTGTGCAAATCGGAAAATATTATCTATAAAGAGCAATACATCTCTATTTTCTTCGTCTCGAAAGTATTCAGCCATGGTTACTCCGGTCAAGGCGACCCTCAATCTGTTTCCTGGGGGCTCATTCATCTGTCCGAAAACCATTGCTGTACTTGGAAGAACCTTTGTTTCCTTCATCTCTACCCATAAATCATTTCCCTCTCTAGTTCTTTCTCCCACTCCTGTAAATACCGAAACTCCTTTGTGGGCCGTAGCCACATTATGAATAAGCTCCTGAATAAGCACTGTTTTACCCACTCCGGCTCCTCCAAAAATAGCCACCTTTCCACCTTTTATGAAAGGCGCAATAAGGTCTATGACCTTTACTCCTGTCTCAAAAATACTTGATTCCACTCTCTGTTCTTTTAAGGTCGGTGCTTCACGGTGGATTGGTGATGTTTTTTTTGTTTTTACAGGACCTTGTTCGTCTATTACTTCTCCTAAAACATTAAATATTCTCCCCAGTGTTTCTTTTCCGACAGGCACTGCAATTGGCTTTCCGCTGTTCTCAACTACCGTACCTCTCTTTAGACCGTAAACCTCTCCCATTGCAACCGTCCGAACCATTCCTACACCTAATACTGCCTCAACCTCAAGGACGAGAGTCTGTTTTTTCTTATCCTTTTCGACCTCAACGTGAAGTGCATCATAAATCTTTGGAGTATCCTTTTCTGGAAACTCTACGTCTACTACAACTCCTCTTATTGTGGTTATTTTTCCTGCCATATTAGCTTGCTTCAACTGATTCTTTTGCTGTTATCATGTCCAGTAACTCATAAGTAATTGACTGCTGTCTTAGCTTATTTTTCAATAGTGTCAGATTATAGATTACATTATTTGCGTTTTCTGTAGCATTCTGCATTGCTATCATGCGTGCGGAATGCTCTCCGGCTTCAGATTCAACTATAGCATGCCGGATCTGCGCCTCGAGTAAGCTCTTGAGGAGAGCGTCCATAATGGTTTCCGCGTCTGGCTCAATTTCATAGTTTTTAGATTGAGTTGATGTTTCCCTTTTTGCTTCCTCCAAGGTAAACGGTAAAAGTTTCTTCTCTATAGGATCGTAACGAAGAGTGGAAATGAATTTGTTATAAACAAGACTTACAGATGCGTAATCCCCGGCTATGTATTTCTCTAATGCAAGCTGAAAAACCGCTGAAACTCCATCTATAAGACTACCTTCTGAGAAATCTGCGATTACCTTCCCTCCAAGGCTCGATATGAGAACCGAACCTTTTTTTCCGACAGTAACAAATTCATTGTCTTTATTTATCTGTTTTGCAAGAAATCTAATGACGCTTACATTAAAAGAGCCGCACAGTCCTTTGTTTGAAGTTACTACTATAGTTAATGTTTTGTTGGTATTACTTTTTGATGCCTGAAGTAGTTGTGAGGTTGTAGAGTCAACTTTCTCTACTATGTTATAAATTGCCTCCTCCAAAAGATCTTGATAAGGTCTTCCGTCTATTGCCCGTTGTTGTGCTTTTTTCATTTTTACTGCTGAAACAAGCTGCATTGCGTTGGTGATTTTTTTTACGTTTGAAATGGATTTAATTTTTTTTCCTACTTGTCGAACGTTCATATGCTTTTTACTAATTTCTCAATTTCTTTTTCATCAGTTCCTTCAAGAATTTTTTGTTTGTTAATCTTTTTAAGAAGGTCTTTCTTTCTTGTTCTTAAAGCATCGAGTAATTTTCTTTCAAACTCCCCAACCTCATCCTGGGGCATACTGTCGAGAAAACCATGCGTCGCTGCCCACAAAACTAAAACCTGTTCCGCAAGAGAATACGGCTCGTTCTTTTTTTGTTTAAGGATCTGGGTGACTTTTGCGCCGCGATTTAATGACTTCTTTGTCTCCTCGTCCAAATCAGACTCAAACTGTGAAAACGCTGCGAGCGAACGGTATTGGGCCAAATCCAGTTTTAAACCGGAAGCCACTTGTTTCATCGCTTTAGTCTGCGCGCTTCCTCCCACACGAGATACTGATGTTCCTACATTGATGGCAGGACGTATATCGCTGTTAAAAAGCTCTGTTTCCAGAAATAACTGGCCATCTGTAATTGAGATAACATTTGTAGGAATATATCCTGAAATGTCACCCTCAAGCGTTTCAATAATGGGAAGAGCAGTAATTGAGCCTCCTCCATATTTGGGGTCAATCCGACAAGATCTTTCGAGCAAACGTGAGTGAAGATAGAAAATGTCTCCCGGATAAGCCTCGCGACCTGCCGGTCTTCTCAAAACAAGAGAAATCTGACGGTATGCCCAGGCGTGCTTTGAAAGATCATCATAAATTACCAATACGTCTTTTCCTTGATCGAGAAAGTATTCCGCTATGGCTGTTGCCGAATAGGGAGCAAGATATTGTAGAGCTACTGAATCAGAGGCAGCAGCGGCTACTACTATAGTGTAATCCATGGCCTTGTTTTTTTTAAGAGTTTCTATAACCGAGGCTATTTTGGCATTTTTTTGCCCGATGGCGCAATAAATACAGATTACTCCCTCTGTTTTTTGGTTAATTATTGCGTCTATTGCAATAGTTGTTTTTCCTGTAGCTCTGTCCCCTATGATAAGTTCTCTTTGACCACGTCCGATTGGGATCATAGCATCGATTGCTTTTATTCCGGTCTGTAAGGGAACGCTTACTGATTTCCTATAGACTACTCCCGGCGCTATCTTCTCCAACGGATAGAACTTATCCGATTTTATCTTTGCTCCTCCGTCAAGCGCGTTTGAAAGTGGATCAACCACTCTTCCAAGAAGTTTTTCCGAGACCGGCAGTGACAATAAGCGCCCGGTTGCTTTTGCCAGAGTCCCTGCCTTTAAAGAAAGGTAGTCTCCAAGCACAACTACACCCACTACATCTTCGGTAAGGTCGATGATGAACCCGCTTACCCCGTTTTGAAATTCTATGATCTCTCCGTAAAATGCTTCCCTTAACCCGGTAACGATAGCTACACCGTCCCTTATTTCAGAGAGAGTACCGACTTCTTCTTCCCTAGATGAAGTTTTTTGGGAAGAAAGTTCCTTTTCGATGTCCTTAATATACCCATCAAGAGATTTCATTGATTTTTTGTTCTAAATTCATAAGTTGGCTTTTTAACGAAAGGTCGCGGAGTTTGCTGCCATGTTGGATTACAACTCCGGCCAAAAGTGATTCATCCAATATTTGCGTTACGCTTTTTCCGTTTAGCTCTGGAAATAAACTTGCTATACTGTCGATCTCCTCTTTGTTTAATTGATAGGGCGTTCTTATCGTCACCTTGTTTTCCTCTTCTTGCTGCTTTTGACGGAGGTACTTTCTAAGATCTTCCTTAAGTCTTGGTTTAAGCTTCATGATACTCTGGTTTGCTTTGAGGAATTTTTAAGTATTCTCTCCGTAACTTTTCTTTTAAGATCATCTGAAAGGACATCTTTTAGTACATCCTGGACTATAACAAAGCTCAACTTCGTAACTTTTTCCTTTGCATCGGCATAAACTGCTTCCTTTTCAATCTCGATTTGCTTCTTTGCTTTCTTTTTCACTTCTTCAGCTTCTTCCTTGGCTTGCACTAAGATGTCTTCCTTAACTTTATCCGCAGACTCCTTTGCGTCTTTTAGAATCTCTTGGGCTTCTTTTTTAGCTTTATCTAAGACTACAGCTTCCTTTTTTGCCAATTCTTCTTCAAGTTTTTTTGCCTTTTGCAGCGCTTTTTCTTTTTCTAAGTCTTTGTTTTTTTCTTCCTCCATGAACTTTACGAATGGTTTCGCGAGAAACTTCTTAAAAAGAAAAAAGAAAAGCACAAAATTAATTACCTGCGCGATGAGCAATCTTGGATCTATTCCTAAACCTTCCATAGTTGTGTTTATGTAAATCTAATAAGTAATGCTATAACTAGAGCGAAAATTGCCAGTCCCTCTGTGAACGCTATACCTAAAATCATTGTTGCACGTATTGTCGCCTCAGCTTCAGGATTTCTTCCCAATGCCTCGACAGCCTTTCCTGCTACGATTCCAATACCAATACCAGGACCTATTACTCCTAGTCCAATCGCTAGAGCTGTTGCTAAAAGTTTTGCTGATTCTGGTGTCATATAGATTCACCCCCCTTGAAATAATTCATCTGATTTTTTTAATGGGCTTTCTCCATTGCTAAACTAAAAAAGACTGTTGATAACATAGCAAATACGATAGCCTGAATAGCGCCTACAAAAATTTCAAAAAGCAAAAATGGAAATGAAATAAGTACCGGAATTAAAAATGCCATAATGGATAGTATAACTTCTCCTGCAAAAATATTCCCGAATAAACGAAACGAGAAGGATATAACCTTAGAAAATTCGGATATTGTTTCCATTATACCTGTAAAGAAGGCCATTGGGTTCTTTAAATTGATAAATTTCTTTAAGTAACCGATAAAACCCAAATGTTTAACTCCCACGTACTGGGAAAATCCTACGGAAATGAGCGCTAATGCAAGCGTGGTATTTAGATCCGTAGTATTTCCTCTTAAGAGTGGTACGAGTCCATGAGCCTCGTGGGTTTTTATAAGGACGCTCCCGACCCCCGGAATTAAGCCAAATTCATTATTTAACAGGATAAAAAAGAAAAACGAGGCTACCAATGGAAAAAAGTAATTAATCTTGTCGCCCAGTACAGATTCGAATAACGAATATATAGCGCGCATAATAAATGTTATGAAGAAAAAGAAAGTGCTTTTATTTTGCCGCAAAGACTCTCTTTTATACTGAATGGCAACGATGAAAAATATTACGAGAACAACTACAGATAAAAGGACTGAGTTTGTAACAGGGAAGTCCCATAGCGTAAAGATCGTATCCGCTTTGATGCTTATATGTGGCCCTGCTACTGCCTGTTCTTTAGTTGTCATTTATTGTTCTTTAAGTAATTTCCAAAGATTATAGAAAGCACTAATTGTACCAAATATTATTCCTGCAAATACAAATATCGGCTTTGAATTAAGACGTTTGTCTAAATGATAGCCTAAAAAGACACCAAGTAAAAGCGGTACTATTAGGTACGCTCCTACATTAAAGTATACAGGGTTAAGCAAATTTCTTCTCTTGTTTTTAGAGTTTGTAGCCCTTTTGGTCGTTTTTAGAAGAAAATTATCTTCCGCATGAAGGCTGGAGGAACGGGATCTTTCGGAATTGTCAATCTTCATTGCAATTTTTACGACAACTTCATTGCTACGTCCATGATTAGTGAGATTCTATCGTCTTTTTCGGTAACGCTCCCTTTGAAAATAAGAACTTGATTGATATTCAGATCATTTGAAAGCTTTTGATAGAGATTGGGAAAGACCACAGTCTCAACAGAGCCGGTTTCATCAAATAATGTTATAAATGCCATGTCATCATT
>CAYGGJ010000005.1:0-16424 GCA_964349415.1 uncultured Gammaproteobacteria bacterium
CCATTTACGATTCCTACTTGACTCCAGGTTTTGCCGTTGGGTAGTGCCAGAGTAACTACGGTTATAAAGCGTGCCCCTCTTTTGTTTTCCGGTAATTCTTTCCCAAGTTTAGTCATGTGCTTGATTATATCTTCTTCGGTAGAGTCTTTTCCCAGCCACCTTCTGCTTTTTAAGCCGGGAGCGCCATCCAAAGCATCTATCTCAATACCCCCGTCATCCGCAATCGCAGGTAAACCGCTTTTTTGAGCATAAAAAAGAGCTTTTTTCTTTGAGTTGTCTTTATAAGTAGGCTCATTTTCTTCTACTTCGCCATAATCCTCAATATCTTTTAGCGATACTATTTTGACCGGAAGACTTGAGAAAAACTTGGTAAATTCCTTAAGCTTTCCACTATTTTTTGTCGCAATAAGAAGACCTTTCATAAAGTCTCTATTATATAATACTTCTTAGGATGAACTTTTATGATCGGCTCGATCAAGCACTTGGTGTAAATTCTTCATTACTATGTGTCGGTTTAGATACGGATATTGATAAAATACCCGAACACATAAAAAAAGAAAGGAATTCGTTATTTGTCTTCAATAAGGCTATTGTCGATGCGACCTCAGACCTAGTGAGTACGTATAAGCCAAACTCAGCTTTTTATGAGGCGCTTGGTGCAGGCGGAATCACTCAACTACAAATGACCTGTCAATACATCAAGAAAAACCATCCCAAACTTCTCGTACTACTTGATGCGAAACGCGCTGACATCGGCAATACAAACAAAAAATATCTGGAATATGCATATGATTATTTAGGTGTAGATGCGGTTACAATTCATCCGTATCTTGGCGAAGAAGGGATAAGGCCATTTCTTGAAAGAAAGGACAAAGGAAGCGTTATTTTATGTCGGACATCAAATGAAGGAGCACGTGAGTTTCAGGATTTGGTTATAGAGAAGAAAAACAAAACTCTTTTTCAAATTGTGGCTCAAAATATTGCTCAAAAATGGAATAAAAACAAAAATTGTATGATGGTGATAGGCGCTACATATCCGGAAGAGATGAAGAAAATTCGTAAAATCGCGGAGGACGTGCCATTCCTCATACCTGGTATTGGAGCACAAGGTGGAGATCTTGAATCATCTTTGAAAGCAGGTCTTATGCCGGACAAGAAAGGCTTAATCATAAGTGCGTCGCGTTCTGTTCTCTACGCATCGAAGGATAAAGATTTTGCAGATAAGGCCAGGGAGGAAGCAATGAGCCTCAACAATTCAATAAACTCAGTCAGAAAGAGTATGTGAGTTACTCCCACTCCATGGTAGCCGGAGGCTTATTGGTGATGTCGTATACAACTCGGTTTACCTCATGTACTTCGTTAACTATACGGTTGCTTACTTTATTTAAGAGGTCGTATGGTAGATCAGCCCAGTGGGCACTCATAGCATCTTTGGCAACCAGAGCGCGCAGAGCAATCGTTTCACCATAGGCTCGGTTATCACCGCGTACCCCCGTTGTCAATATGCCCGTGTGTACTGCAAAAAATTGCCAGATTGATTTATCTAATCCTGCCTTTCTAACTTCTTCAGTAAAGATATGGTCTGCCCGCCTTAAGACATCAAGTTTTTTTTCGGTAACTGGCCCTATGATTCTTACCGCAAGTCCGGGTCCCGGAAAAGGCTGTCTTTGTGTGATCACATTTGAAAGTTTTAAAATCTTGCCTATTTTTCTGACCTCGTCTTTATAAAAATTTCTTAAAGGTTCAACAAGGACCATATTCATCTTTTCAGGAAGTCCGCCCACATTATGGTGACTCTTAATGTTTTTACTGTGTTTACTTCCCGCACTTTCTATGACATCGGGATAGATAGTCCCTTGTATAAAATAAGTCGCTTTTAATTTTAGGGCTTCTTTCTCAAATATATTAATAAACATTTTTCCTATCGCTTTTCTCTTCACCTCTGGATCTGAGAATTTTCCTAAAGCCTTAAGAAAGTCCTTTTTTGCATCTACTATAAGTACCTTCATCTGGTAATGTTTCTTGAAAACCTTTTCCAGAGTTTTGGTTTCATTTTGTCTCATGAGGCCGGAATCGATATAAACAGCCGTCAAATTTTTTCCTATAGCCTTATGTACTAAAAGAGCTGCAACCGAAGAATCAACTCCTCCGGAAAGCGCGACGATAGCTTTCTTTTCCCCCAGTGAATCTTTTATGTCGCGTATTATATTTTTCACAAAGTTATTTGTAATTCCTTCCTTTTTTATTTTGATCCCGCTTATTGTTAAGAAGTTTGCAAGAATTTGTTCGCCAAATTGGGTGTGGACTAGTTCCGGGTGAAATTGGATTCCGTACAATTTCTTTTTTTCATTTGCAATGGCTGCATACGGAATCGTTTCGGTGGTCGCAAGACGTTTGAAGTTTGAGGGTATTTGTACTACCTCGTCTCCATGAGACATCCATACAGTAAATGTAGGAGATGTATTTTTGAAGAGAGGAGAGCTCTTAGTAACTTTTATTTTTGCCGGTCCGTACTCTGTCTTTTTTCCACCCCTTACTTTTCCACCCAATTTTTGCATCATGAGCTGTTCTCCATAACAAATTCCGAGTATTGGTATGCCGAGACCGAACAAAGATGAAGGGACGGAAGGTGAGCCTTTTTCATATACGGATGCCGGGCCTCCTGAAAGTATTATCCCTTTTGGCCTCTTTTTAATTTCCTGTTCAAGCTTACCTGCTGGAGTTATGATTACTTTCGCGCCAAGTTCCCTTACTCTTCTTCCAATCAAATGAGTTGTTTGAGCTCCAAAGTCAACAATGAGGATCATATTATTTAAGATAATTATCTCCGGGATCTTCTATGATAATGCTGTGAGGATGACTTTCTATAAAGCCAGCGGCAGAGATTCTTATAAAGCGAGCCTTTTCCGAAAATTCTTCGACATTTTTTGCCCCGAGATAATAAAAAGAACTGTGGAGACTGCCTTCAATCTGATATAGAAAATCCTTAGTCTTTCCCTTAAATTTCAGTAGACCTTCTATCCCCTCAGCAATTAATTTTTTGCCGTTCTGATTTTGTTGTCCATATCGTTCTGCTGATCCTTTTTTCATGGCTGAATTGGAACCCATACCTCTGTATTCTTTGTATTTCTTTCCATTTATCACGACGGTTTTTCCCGATGATTCTTCAAATCTGGCAAGTAGATTTCCCAACATTACCGCATGCGCTCCAATACCAAGTGCCTTGGCCATATCTCCCACCTGTTTAATTCCACCATCTGCAACTACGGTGACTCTTGTGTTTACTGTTGCGCGAAGTGCTTCGCTTACTGCTGTTACCTGAGGAATTCCCATGCCCGTAATAACCCGGGTAGTGCAGATGCTGCCGGGTCCCATTCCTACGCGAAGTATGTCAACCTTTTCTTTAATCAATGCTCTTGCGCCATCATATGTGGCAACATTGCCCGCCATAACTATGCTTTTAGGGAATGTTTGCTTGATAAACTTTATGGCGTCGATAATTGGCTTTGAGTATCCATGTCCTGAATCAATGACGACAATATCAGCATTTGCTTTTATTAGCATCTTTGTTCTTTCTGTAAGATCTGATCCTGCACCAATTGCCGCAGCAACAAGAAGTCTTCCCGAAGAATCCACTGCCGCCCTATTTTTATCAATTACCTTAGTGTTCTTAACTTTTTTTACCATAACGGCTTGTTTTTCAATTGTTAAATTTCTATGGATTACACCCAAACCGCCATCCTGAGCCATTGCCACTGCCATTTTTTCTTCGGTAACAGTATCCATAGGAGCAGAAATTACAGGGAGCTTAAGATTTATTCTAGGATGAAGTTTAGTGGCAAGATTTACATCTTTTCTTTTTATGGCAGAGTACGTGGGAAGTAGAAGTATATCGTCGAAGCTCAATCCTTCAATCGAAACGATTTTGTTTGAAAGGATTTTGGGTGTCCCCATATATAATTATAAACGGATAAGTCTATTTTGCAATAGGTACTGGTTGGGCTACATGGTAGTGTTTTGGAGAGATGTTGTCAACCTTGAAGATAAATTACAGTCCGATTTCAGAAGAGATTCCCTGCATGGCAGCAAGAACTATCTTTACAAATTCTTCCAGTTTTATATTCAGCTTTTCTTCGCACATCTGAATTTGTTCTCGATGCACAGCTGCTGCAAAAGCTTTTGTGGGAAATTTTTTTAAAACAGATTCTACGGACACAGAGGAAAGTTTCTTATCGGGCATTATTAAAGCGACTGCAACTATAAAGCCGGTTAGTTCATCACACGTGTAAAGAGACCACTCTAAATTATTTACCGGAGGATTTTCCCCGTTGTGCGCATAGTTGTGAGAAAGTATGGCCTGAAGTACTTCTACATCAGTTTCTCCGGCGTTCTTTAGCCACTCAACCATTTTTTTGGTATGTTGTGAAGGATCATCTCTTGTTGCCTCCCAGTCGCCGTCATGGAGCAGACCTATTACTCCCCATTTTTCCTCGTCCCCTTTGAAATGACGCGCAAGAGCTTTCATTGAAGCTTCAACAGCTAAGCAGTGACGAATAAGATTTTTGTTTTTTAAATTTGTTCTCAAGATTTTAAAAGCTTTCTCTCTGGTTATCATAAGCTGAAGACGTCACTCTGAAGAATCAGAATCCGATTTCATAAGGGGAAATAACACGATTTCTTTGATCGCCCAAGTATTGGTAAAAAACATTACCAGTCTATCGATGCCGATTCCAATGCCGCCAAGAGGAGGCATCCCATATTCCATTGCGCTTAAAAAATCTTCATCCAGATGCTGAGCCTCTTCTTTATCTTGACGTACCGCTTTTAAGTCCTTGCTGAATCTTTCTCTTTGGATTGCAGGATCAGTCAGCTCAGACCAACCGTCTGCTATTTCCTTACCTCCGATATAGCCCTCAAAGCGTTCAACCCATCCTGGTTTATTCCTGTGGGCCTTGGATAAAGGACTTACATCCTCAGGATAGTCAATAATCCAGGTAGGCTCTGTCAAGGTCTTCGGAATAAAATGCTCAAAAATTATAAAGATAAGTTGTCCCTTAGTTTCACCACCGACAAGCTGCGTTTCCGGTAAATGTTTTTTGACATAAGTGGTTAAACTTTTTTGATCTTCTTTTTTAACATCGAGCTTGAGATCCTTTTTTAGTATTTGCGACATTTCTATCCGGGGCCATTTCTTTCCGATATCTATCGTTGACTCATCTACTTTTATCTTCGTCCCACCCGTAATTTTTTTTGCAAGATGTTTGAAAAGCCCCTCGGCTACGTCCATAACTTTCTGGTAATCGGCATAGGCCTCATACCATTCGATCATGGTAAACTCTGGAAGATGCGTGTGGTCGATTCCTTCATTGCGGAAATCTTTACATATTTCATAGACTTTTTCATAACCACCAACCACGAGTCTTTTAAGATATAGTTCGTCGGCGATTCTCAAGTAGAAATTTTTCCCCAATGCATTTACCTTAGTCTTAAAAGGTTTGGCATTCGCTCCACCATAAAGAGGTTGGAGGGTCGGGGTCTCAACTTCCCAGAATCCGAGATTGTCCAGATATTCACGTACTCCGCTTATTACTTTGGTACGGATATTAAAGCGCTCCCTTACCTCGGGATTCAATAGAAGGTCAAGATACCTTTGTCTGTATCGCGTCTCAAGATTCTTAAGACCAAACCATTCGCTTGGGAGAGGTCTGACGCTTTTGGTCAGTAGCGTGTAGGAAGCCGGTTCGACTGAAATTTCTCCGGTTTTTGTTTTTACTATTTTTCCCTCGACTCCGATAAAGTCTCCGATATCGAGAAGTTTTAATTGCTTAAATCTTTCTACCCCGACTGCGTTTTTTCTAAAAAATATCTGTATCTTTCCGGTTTCATCTTTTAAATCTGCGAATGCGATATTTCCATGCTCCCGGTAAGAAGTCATCCTCCCGGCTGTTTTCACCACAACTCCCTCTTTCTCCAAGGATTGTTTTATAGTATGGGTTCGGTCAAAATGAGATAAATAGGGGTTTATCCCCAGCTCTTGAAGTTTTTTTAACTTTTCTTTCTTTATTTTTGCAAGATTGGAGTCAGTGTTGGCCATGTTTGTTTTAATACACCATTATTTACTAAAGTCAGTCTTTTTTCAAGTAAATAAGGTTACTTGATCGAAAGAACTTTGTAGGTTATTTTGCCTGAAGGAACCTCGACGATAACCGTGTCGTTCATTTTTTTCCCGATCAGGGCTTTTCCGATCGGTGAAGTAGAGGAAAGTTTTTTAGCCATAGGATCTGCTTCGAACTCTCCGACTATTGTAAAGATATCTTTTTCACCATCGGCTTCGACAGTAATCTGGGATCCAAGCGAAATCTCAAGTCCATTAGTATGATTTTCTACCACCTCGGCATTTTTAAGTATTTCCTCAATCTCTTTGACGCGGCCTTCGACAAAGGCAAGCTCTTCTTTTGCAGCAGTGTACTCACTGTTTTCAGAAAGGTCTCCCATGGCGCGCGCCTTAGAAAGACGTTCTACTGTTGTAGGTCTCTTAACCTCAATAAGCATCATAAGCTCCTCCTGAAGTTTATTTAGTCCGTCCTGTGTCAATTGTGTTTTCATAAGCCAAAAAAAGACCCCCGCTAAGACTAGGGGATGTGATAAAATACTACTACATTTGAAGCTGAATGTCAACGAATGGCCCTATCGTCTAGTGGCCTAGGACGGCAGGTTCTCATCCTGCAAACCGGGGTTCGATTCCCCGTAGGGTCACAGGGCTAATTTCTTAAAAAGCCTCCTGTATACTTTTAATCTATGATTACCTGCAAGTTTGAGCATGGACACGAAGCTTCACTACGCCATGTAGTTATGGACGGGATCTTAATAAAAGATGATAAAGTGCTTCTTATAAAAAGGGCCAAGAATCTGGTACATGGTGGTAAATTTGCTCTTCCGGGTGGTTTTCTGGACCGTGACGAAAGCGTAGAAGATGGCGTAAGAAGAGAAGTGAAGGAGGAGACAGGATACGAGATCGACAAACTACAACTCTTCAATATTTGTGCAAATCCTGACAGAGGAGAGGATAGGCAAAATGTGGCTTTCATTTATATAGTTGAGGTTGGGGAGAAGCGGGGAGATCCGGACAAAGAAGTAGAAAGTATGGAATGGTATGAATGGAATCAATTACCGGTAAAAGAAAACATGGCATTTGATCATCATAAGATTTTGGAGCTATATAAAAAATACAGAAATGAAAAGTTTGATTTACCTGTCATTAGTTAAGGAGTCATATGTCTGAAGATAAGCTCAAGACAATATACAAAGTCGGTCTTGCGCATTTTAAGGATGGAAAAATGCTTATGACCAGAAGTATTGGCAAAGACGTATTTTATTGTGCGGGAGGAAAGTTTGAAGAAGGAGAGTCTGATATTGAATGTTTGAAGCGAGAAATAAAAGAAGAACTAGGTGTGGAAATGGATGATAAAAGCATAAAGTTTTTGCGGGCCTTCGAGGATGTGGCACATGGAAAGGTGAACATGAGGGTTAATATAAAAATGTTTTCCGCCGAGTTACTTGGAGAGCCTAGGCCAACACAAGAGATAGAGGAGATACGCTATCTGGATTCAGCAGCTGATCCTAAGATTCTTGCGCCAATTGATATTCAAATATTTGCCTGGCTAAAAGAACAAAAATTGATTGACTAAGAAGAGATTAGTTTTGTGAGAGAGCTTGGTCGACCGCCTGCTTCATCTGTTCATAAGGGACAGCCCCTTCCACAGTCTGAGTTTTACCTGTCTTTGTATCAAAGACCACGCTGGTAGGTGTAGCCTGTACACCCTCTTTGGTACCTTGAGCAAGTTGATCCTTTACTTTCTTTTCATACTTTCCTGAATCTACGCATTGCTTTAGAGAAGCATCGTTAAGTCCCACTTCTTTTGCGATCCCTGGTAATTGACTTAGCTCTAATTCAGGCATTTTTTCAATTATAGCATCCGTCATTTTCCAAAAAGCATCATTCCCGCCTTGCTCTGCTGCACATTCCGCCGCTTCAGCTGATTTTTGTGCTTTAGGGTGAAAACTTAAAGGATAGTGTCGATACACCCATGCAACTTGTCCAGGGTATTCTTCTAAAAGTTTTGCAATATTTGGATGAGCTGATTTACAGAAAGGACATTCAAGATCCGAGTACTCAACCCAGACCAACCGCGCATCTTTGGATCCTCTCCAATGGTCGTTTTCATATGAGGGCTTTGCTGCTTTGACATCTGCCGCCTGCTGGGGAAGTTGCGCTTGTCCCGGAACTGCTCCTCCCTGTTGAAGACTCTTCAATTGAAAGAAAAGATATCCACTAAAGAATGAAACGATGATTAAAAGAATAACAAGAAGTGTTTGAGTGCGGTTTCCCGGGCGTTGCGTTGTGGCTGCTTGAGATGTATCTCTTCGTGCGGCAGGAGCCTTTTTTGATCTTGAGGATTTGCGAGTCGCTTTGGCCATATTCTAGACAATATAAAAGAATTGAAATAGAATGTCAACCCTCATTTGGCGTATAAGCGATATAAATTACTACCGATGTTCTCAAATTTATAAATTTTAACCTCGCCGATTTCCTTAGTATTTGTCACATGTGGTCCTCCACAAAATTCTTTTGAATAAGCTGTTTCCGGCTCATCATCTTTTCCACCGATATAGTAGACTTTTACACGGTCTGGATATTTTTCTCTGAAAAAAGACCGAGCGCCGATTTTATACGCCTCGTCCTTTGACATGATCTTAAACCTCATGGGAAGTTCATTTTTTACCTTCTCGTTTATTATATCTTCGACATCCTTCATCTGTTTCTGATCCGGTTTAAAAGAAGAATAAAAATCAAAACGCAATCGGTCTTTTGTAATATTAGATCCCTCCTGGCGGATATCATCACCCAATACATCAAAAAGCGCCTGATGAAGAAGATGCGTAGCGGTGTGGTATTTGAGTACTTGCTCGCTGTGGTCTGCGAGTCCTCCTTTAAATTTTACGGTAGAGGAGCTCCTGGACAGATTTTTGTGCCCGTCAAACTCTTTTTTAAATTCAGCATGGTTTATTTTTTGTCCTTTTTCCTCAAAGAGCTCTTCAGTAATTTCCAGTGGAAAACCATAGGTTTGATATAGGTCAAAAGCCTTTTTCCCGTCAATTTTGCTTATTTTTTCAGCTTCTTTCAAGCCTCTTTCCAAGGTGCCGCCAAAACGCTTCATTTCATCCTCAATTAAACGGCCGATTTCTTTTTCATCCTTTGAAACATCAAAATAAATATTTCCGTATGTGCCTATTGCCTGAACCGCCACATTAGTGAGGGCAGTTGGTTTAAATGCATTCACCAATGAGCGGTATTTAAGAGCCGCCCGCCTCAATAATCTTCTCAAGACATATCCTTGTTCTTTATTTGACGGCCGCACTCCATCTTTGATCAGGAAGACAGAACCCTTAATATGATCGGCAATGATGCGCATAGCTCTTTTATTTTCTTCATCCTGATATTTCTTTCCGGTTTCCATCTCCAGACTTTTTATCATGGGAGTAAACAGATCGGTTGTAAAAAAATCGGAATCATTGTTGCTTGCCGCAAGCTGTCTTTCAAGGCCGCCGCCGAAGTCGACGTTTTTATTTGGAAGTTGCGATAAGGATCCATCTCCCCCTTTTTTGTATTGGATAAAGACGTTATTGCCGATTTCTGAAAAACGTCCGCAGTCACAGTTAGGATGACATTCCTTTCCGTACTTAGGATCGTGTGGCGTACCAAAGTCATAAAATACTTCCGAACTGGTTCCTCCGACCTCTCCAGCCGGCATATTCTTAATTGATCCTGCCCTAGACCACCAGTTTTTTGAGTCATCGTAAAAATGAATTCTATCCTCGGGCATCCCTAGTTTTTTCCAGATTCCGGCTGATTCTTCGTCCTTCGAAACTTCACTTGCACCTTTAAATATAGTTACATGCAATTTTTTTTGATCGAGACGTATCTCTTTGGTGAGAAATTCATAAAACCAGGAAAGTTGATCTTCTTTAAAGTAATCGCCTAAAGACCAGTTTCCCATCATTTCAAAGTGCGTTGTATGACGATTGTCGCCGACCTCCTCAATATCCTGAGATCTAAAAGAGGGTTGAACATTATAGAGTCTTTTTCCCAAAGGGTGAGGTTCTCCCAGTAAATTGGGAACCAACTGTTGCATTCCCGATCCGGTAAATAAGGTGGTGGGATCATTCTGAGGTACAAGAGGAATAGGAGGTACCCATTTATGATCTCGAGATTCCCAGAATTTAGAAAAAAGATCACGTAGCTCTTGATGAGTGACTTTCATAATGTAAAATTATAGCACGAATGACCATTAAAGCATCCGATCCAAACAGTATAAAACCATTATTAAAAGAACTCTATATCCCCCCGGCGGATTCGCATAAAGGGCAGAATGGTAAACTTCTTATAATAGGTGGCTCAAAATTATTTCACGCTGCATCTATCTGGGCAGCCGAGATGGCTTCACATATGGTTGACATGGTGCATTATTCCTCAATCAAAGAAAACAACGAAATTCTGTCTTCGATCAAAAAAAAGTTCAGAAACGGCATTGTTATCCCAAGAGCCGCAATAGAAGAATATGTAAAAGAGGACGATGCTGTTCTTGTGGGACCGGGAATGTTAAGAACTGAGAAGAAAATGGTCCCAACCGAAGACTACAACATGAAGAAAATAGAAGACTTGGAAGAGATAGAACATGAGGGAATTCAAACGTATTATTTAACAAAGTTCTTGCTTTCAAAATTTCCCGAAAAGAAATTTATACTTGATGCAGGTTCTCTGCAAATGATGGATCCACAATGGCTTGCAAAAAGGAAAGCGAAAGCTATAGTGGCTCCACACCAAAAAGAATTTATGACGCTGTTCGGGATCGACGTATCGAAAGTGAACCTAGAAGAAAAAAAGAAGATAGTGCGGGAAACGGCTTCAGAATATAACTGTGTAGTTCTCTTTAAGGGTCCGACAGATATCATCTCAGATGGCAACGAAACACATCTGGTAGAAGGAGGGAATGCGGGACTTACAAAAGGAGGGAGCGGTGATGTGCTTGCTGCATTGACGGCATCATTTAATACCAAAAATAATGGTTTACTAAGCGCGGTCCTCGCTTCATACTTAGTTAAGAGCGCAGCAGAGAAGCTTTTTTTCCAATCAGGATATTGGTATAATACTAGTATCGTTATCCAGACAATCCCTGAGATACTTTTTGAATTGTATAAAAACGCCAGGAATGTATGAAAAAAGAAATCGGAATAGCTATTATCTTTGGAGTTGTACTGGGACTCATAGTAGCTGCCGTTATGATTTCGCGTATAAGAACTTTAGAAAATAGAAGAGGTTTGCCGGGAGAAGCGCAGATATCTCCTGCTATAAAAAATCCCAATGCGAAACTCCAGACTTTAGAAATCACCGAGCCAAAAGATCAGGCAGTTGTTTCCAAAAACAGTGTCCAGATAAAAGGAAAGACAGTTAAAAATTCTTTGATTGTCATTCAGACGCCCATAAAAGACGTGCTTATAAACAATAAAGACGAATCTTTTTCAGCCAATGTACCCCTGGCTCTCGGTGAAAATATAATAGTGATTGCATCACATCCAAAAGGTGTTGGGCAAAGTTCGCAAAAGAAAACAATAAAAATTTATTACCTTGACGAGAACTAATGAAAAGACTTAAATTTTTTCTACTATTGACCTTGTTGATATTTTGCACCTCTGTTAGCGCGCAATCTCAGGTAGCAACACCTTCATCTCAGAACAAGGACGTACAGTTATTAAAGGATAAATTAGCCGCGAAGGTTGCAGAGCTTACTAAAAAAGAACAGCAGGCCGTTTCGGGAATTGTTTCTGACAATAAAAACAAGAGGATTTCTATTACATCCGAGGATGGAACTTTGTTTGAGGTAAGAGTAGATGACGTAGTGACTAAGATTTATAACATTGCAGCGGGGGAAAAGGAAGAGATTGAATTGATAGAAATAAAAAAAGGAGACTACATAATTGCTTCAGGTCCCATCAGCGACAAAGTTGTAACAGCAAACAATATATATAAGGATGAACAGTTTTTATTAGGTTCAGGAAATATTACTGAGGTAAATCAGGTGGAGTCAAATCTAAAAATACTCTCATCTGAAAAAGAAACAATAATTCTAGATGTGGAAACAAGCACGAAGAGATTCTTAGCTGATGTAAAAGCTTTAACTGCAGACGTGGTAACTTTTGCAAAAATAAAAGAAGGCGACACCGTACACTTTGTGGCAAGAAAGACAGGTAAAGAGCGTGAAAAGAATAGATACACGGTGACGAAGATCCTCATCATTCCACAAGAGTATTTCCACAAATAAGACTATAATTAGAGTCAGGCTCGATACCAATTTTTTGCCTCCATTGGAGCCGCTTCGCAGATGCGAAGTCCAGAGTCGCAAGGAAATTGGTATCACCTTTTTAACCCATGCTTAAATTTTTCAAAAATCTTTTAGATTTTAATCAAAAGGAGATCAACCGCTACCAAAAAAAAGTAGATGAAATCAATGCCCTTGAAGACAAGGTCAGAAAACTAAAAGACAGTGATTTCAAAGCCGAGACCAAAAAACTAAAAGAACAGATTCAATCAGAAAAGAAGACTTTGGAAGAGGTATTGCCATGGGCATTTGCATTGGTCCGTGAAGCATCAAGAAGGACTTTGGGCCTGAGACATTTTGACGTTCAGCTTGTCGCAGGTCAGGCTCTCTTTGAAGGAAAGATTACAGAGCAAAAAACAGGAGAAGGAAAGACACTTTCTGCCACCACAGCTTTATATCTTCACGCCTTAAAGGGTAAGGGTGCACATCTGGTCACAGTAAATGACTATCTGGCCCGGCGTGATGCCGGATGGATGGGAGCTGTCTTTCACTTCTTAGGCGTTACAACAGCAGCTATGATTGCGGAGAGTTCCTTTATCTTTGATTCTAAATACAGGGATCCCGATGCCTCCGACGGAAGACTGGTCCACTTAAAGCCTGTCTCGAGAAAAGAAGCCTATTTGGCCGACATCACCTATGGAATCAATAGTGAATTTGGCTTTGATTATCTCAAGGATAATATGGCCACTACATTGGAAGGATTGAATCAGCGCGATTACTCCTTTGCCATCATTGACGAAGCAGATTCGGTACTGATCGACGAAGCCAGGACTCCTCATATCATCTCTGCCCCGTACGAACAGGATGTCAGCAAATACTATCAATATGCGACGTTGGTCAAACAACTTGATCCAAAAACAGATTTCGTGATAGACGAAAAGGCCCGTTCAGCTAACCTTACGGAGGCTGGAATCACAAAGATCGAAAAAACTCTGGGTGTCTCAAACATATATGAAAGCGACTTTAACACACTCTTTCATATTGAAGCTTCATTAAAAGCTGAGACTTTGTACAAGAATGATAAAGACTACATAGTCCAGAATAACGAGGTCATAATCGTTGACGAGTTTACAGGGAGGCTTCTTAAAGGGAGGAGATTTTCAGAGGGTATTCATCAGGCCTTGGAAGCCAAAGAAAATGTAACAATACAAAATGAGTCTAAGACGCTCGCAACCATATCTCTTCAGAATTATTTCAGAAAGTATGAAGTGCTTTCGGGTATGACCGGTACAGCTGCCACTGAAGCTGAAGAATTTACTAAAATCTATAAAACAGATGTAATAGTAGTTCCCACACACCGCAAGATGATCAGAGAGGATTCGCCGGATATGATCTACAAGACTGAAAAGGGCAAGTTTAATGCGGTGATAGAGGAGACAATAGAAAACTATAAAAAAGGAAGACCTGTTCTTATCGGTACTACTTCTATAGAAAAAAACGAACTGGTTTCCAAATTGCTCAAGCAAAAAAATATTCCTCATCAATTACTGAATGCCAAAAATCATGAAGGCGAAGCTCAGATCATTGCCCAGGCAGGAGAAAAAGGAGCGATTACGGTGGCTACTAATATGGCGGGTAGGGGAGTCGATATCATCTTGGGAGGAATGCAGCCTGAAGAACCGGAAGTAGCCGGCAAAAAAGAAAAATATAAAAAGGATCTTGCTGCATGGCAAAAAAAGCATGACGAGGTGATAGGGTTGGGAGGCCTATATGTCATAGGTACTGAAAGGCATGAGTCAAGACGTATTGATAACCAGCTCCGCGGTAGATCGGGGAGACAAGGGGATCCGGGTCAGACCAGATTTTTTGTGTCTTTAGAAGACGACTTGATGAGAATTTTCGGAGGAGAGCAGATCTCAAAACTGATGACATTTTTTAACCTTCCGGAAGACCAGCCTCTCACTCACTCGATGGTGACAAAGGCCATAGAACAGGCACAGGTCAAGGTCGAAGGACACAATTTTGATATAAGAAAGAGAGTGGTTGAGTATGATGATGTTCTCAACCGTCAACGCGAGATTATTTACGAACTTCGCAGAAAAATATTATTACTTCTCGAAAAAAACACCAAAGAGTTTAAAGACGTTGTCTATGGAATATTTGACGAGGAAACAAATATTCTCGTAAATAGTCAGATGATTCAGGAGTCAACTGACGACCAGAAGACTACAGACTTACTTATAAAGGAACTTCAGTTAATACTACCTATTGACGTAAAGAAAGTTAAAGATCTTGTGGTGAAAAAAAACGTTGAGGAGCTTGTTAATTACATAATTAAAACAATACGGGAAGAATATACTCAAAGAGAAAAGAAACTTACGGAAAAGGTATGGAATGGAGTAGTGCAGTTTGTATTTTTGACGACTATTGATATGTATATTACAGAGCATTTGACAGCAATTGCAGATCTACGGGAAGGGATTAACCTGCGTGGATATGCGCAGCTGGACCCATTAGTAGAGTATAAAAACGAAGCCTATAAGATGTTTGAGAAGCTGATGGGGGATATAAAGTTTGAGGTAACACGGAGGATCTTTAAAATGGAGGTTCAGACTCACCATCACCATCACGAGGAAGAGAAAGAAATTATATTAAATGAACCTGAAATAAAAACTTTTGAAGCCCCCTCCCCTGCCGAAACACATTTAACGACGTCTGAAGAAAAAGTAGAGAAGCCTTCTAAAGAAACGGAAGAAGAACAGATAATAGAAGGCATTAAGTTTACTCCTCCGGGTACTCCTTCAAAGAAAATTGGTAGAAATGATCCTTGCTGGTGTGGCTCCGGCAAAAAGTACAAGAAGTGTCATTATCCTAACTGAGATATTCTTCGTTTTCAAAGAGGAAACGGGATTTGAGAGATTCGCCACGCCGGCCAAATATAAACCTTCTTCTTGCATGGGTGATATATAGTTTTTTCCTGGCGCGGGTGATACCTACGTAAAACAGTCTTCTTTCTTCTTCAATCTGAAAGTGATCATCAGAGGAGCGTGAATGGGGAAGTATCCCCTCTTCAACTCCAACTATAAACACCACGTCGAACTCCAGACCTTTTGCCTGGTGAAGAGTCATCAGCTTTACTCCGTCCTTAGCTCCCTTCTTCTCTTTTTCAAAGTATTCGGATTCCACAAGCGCAATCTGCTCCAAAAACTCGACTATTTTAGGGAAACTTATTGCTACTGATTTAAGTTCTTTTATATTCTCGATTCTCGTAGCGTCTTCAGGGTCATCAGGATGATAAAGGTCCAGATAACCGGTCGCCTCAAAAACCTTTTCCATAAGAGCTTCGGTAGAGTAGTCCTCATAACTATCTTTGATTTCCTGAAAAAGCTTTGCGAATCCTTCGAAGCGCCGTTTTCCAAGCTTCAGTCCCCTGTCTCTTGCTACCTGATCTTTGGGATTTACGATGAGCTTAAGATAGGCAAGGATGTCTTTGATTTCTTTTCTTTCATAAAACCGCGTTCCTCCGATAAGTACATACGGAGTACCCATATGTAAAAACGCCTCCTCGATGATTCTTGACTGTGCATTAGTTCGATACAAAACGGCAAAAGCCGTATATGGGTACCGATCCTTCATTCTCTCTATCTCTTCGGTTACATAAATAGCTTCGTCCTGCTCGGTTCCTCCCTCAAAGAAAACTATCTCGTCACCAGGTGCATTTTTTGCCAGAAGCTGTAGGATCGGGTGCGTTTTATTTTTAGAAATTATCTTATAGGCAAAATCAAGAATGGTTTGTGTTGAGCGGTAATTAGTTTCCAGATTAAATACCTTAGACTTTGGAAAATCTTTTTGAAATTTCTCGAGGTTTGCAATATCCGCTCCCCGGAATGCATAAATACTTTGTGAAAAGTCCCCTACTATAGTTACGTTTTTATGCTTCTCACCGAGTTTTTTTGTAATCACATACTGGACGGTATTAGTATCCTGAAATTCATCTACCAGAATCTGACGGTAGCGATTTTGATACTTTTCAAGTATTTGTGGTTG
>CAYGGJ010000005.1:16524-33743 GCA_964349415.1 uncultured Gammaproteobacteria bacterium
CAAAAAGCGGGCACAAAATGCATGAAAGGTGCCTATGAATCCCAGAGGAGTTTCAAGTCTGCAAAGTTTCTCTATCCTTGATTTCATCTCAGAGGCAGCCTTATTCGTAAAAGTGATCATGACGATCGATGATGGATCCACGTTCCCATTCACAATGAGATTCTGCACCTTGTGGACCAGGACACGGGTCTTACCGGATCCAGCCCCTGCCAGGATCACAGAGGGCCCCTCTATGTAAGAGACCGCCTCTTTTTGCGTCTTGTTCAGGTTCTTGAAGATGTCTGTATTCATACCATATAATAAAGAAACAGCGATAATTTATGAAATACATTATAGCGAATTGGAAAGCTCATAAAACACGTGCCGAAGCATCTGCATGGGTAGATTCAATAACTGAGAAAATCTCAAGGTCTCCTGAGGTTGCGCAAAAACTCGACCAAGACCAATTGAGAATTCTGGTCGCGTGTCCTTTCCCGTATCTTTCGGATCTTTCCCAGAAAATTACCCGAAAAAATCTTCAGGTTACGTCTCAGGATGTCTCGGTTTTTGACGAAGGTCCACATACGGGGGAAACTACAGCGAAGATGCTTGAGGGATTAGTTGTCTATGTGCTGGTGGGGCATAGTGAACGGAGAGACAATTTTCACGAAACAGATGAAGTTGTCTTAAAAAAAGCCGAACTTGCAGTGAAGTACAACCTGACTCCAATCGTGTGTATTCAAGACGAATCGAACGTAGTTCCTCCCGATTCGATTATCGCATATGATCCAAAAGAAGCAATCGGCACCGGAAAAAATATTTTGTCTGAGGATATCAGTTCTTTAAAAAAGAAATTAAGTCTGCCTCAGGGGACAGTCTTTCTTTATGGCGGAAGCGTTAATGAGCAAAATATTGGTGATTATCTATTATCACAGGAAATCGACGGTTTTTTAGTCGGCGGCGCATCACTTGATCCCGACGAATTTTTTACTCTCATCAAAAAGTTATGAGGGATAGAGTCTCTTCAAATAAAATAAAAATCTGGATAGGGGGAGTCATAATAGCATTAATACTCGCTTTTCTCCTTGGTCCTTTTTATATCTTTCTCACAAAAGATCTTAAAATTTCACCGGTTCGGACACTACTCTTCTCGGGTGGACTTAGGAAGGTCAATAACCAGGTGAATGTTCTCATACTAGGTATACCAGGTGGAAGTCATGACGGTCCCCTCTTGTCTGACTCGATGATAGTACTCAATTATGATTTTATAAAAAAAAGAGCAGTAACTATTGGTATGCCCAGGGATGTCTGGAGTGCCACTTTACAGGACAGACTTAATTCTGCATATGCCTATGGCGAAGCAAAGAAGCCGGGCGGAGGACTCACGCTTGCAAAGGCCGAAGTGGGAGCAATTGTCGGTATCCCAATCCAGTATGTGGTCGTCATGAACTTTAACGAATTCAAAGATATTATCGATTACTTTGGGGGGATTGAAGTTGATGTGCAGAATTCCTTCGTTGATAAGAAATTTCCACTTGAGGGAAAAGAAGCCGACGACTGTGGAGGGAAAGATGAAGAATTTTTATGCCGATATGAAACAATCCGGTTCGGTAAGGGCAGGCAGCATATGGACGGAGATACAGCTTTAAAGTTCGTACGATCACGGAACGCTGAAGGAAAAGAAGGTAGTGATTTTGCCAGAAGCCTCAGGCAACAGCAAGTTACCGAAGCGATAAAAGGGAAGGTTGTGAAAACAATACTGAGTCTTAATCTGGGTAAAATAAAAGAAATGTATTCTGTACTAGATAAGTCTGTACAGCGTGATATTAACAATCAACAAACTGCGTCTCTTGGGAAAAACTTTATTCTTAGCCCAAAGTTTTATCAAAAAAATTTCGGATTACCCAGAGAACTGTTCACTATTCCGGACGGAAGTCTTTATGAGGGCAGATACGTACTGGTTCCAAGGGAAGATTTTAAAAGTATACATAAATACGTTGGGTGTCTGCTTGAAAAGGAAGATGAGGGTAAATGCGACTACTTAAAAGAGGACTGAGAAAAAGACCGTTACAGCTCCCAAAAACAGAATAAACATGTGGGGAAAGGAGAACCCTGCCACAGGCAAACTTTCCGCAGTAGTTGGATCGACTTCAGTAGGAATTAGAGTCGGAGAGATCGCAGTGGCTACAAAGTTTGAAGATGGGGTGCTGGTGAGTACAGGCCCTCCACCAATTGCTGAGGTGACTGCAACTGTAGGAGTTGTTGTTATTTGCTCCTGTGTCAATAAAATTCCGGTTGGTGAAGGAGAAACTGAAACCCCGGTGGTAGGTGTGATAAAAAGCGCGGAACTTTCCGTCGCAATAGGTGAAGGAGTTAATGTCTCATCGGAAGTAGCTCTTGTATTAACAGGTGGCGGTAATTCTTCAGGAGCAGAAGTATTTTGCAAAGTGAAAAAGAGAGCAGCTCCGAATACGGCCACAAGAACTGCTGCCAGAATCACAGTCAGATTTTTATGTTTTTTTATGGGTTTTTTAGTGTCGGAAATTATAGGAGAGGCAGCAAAGTGTTGAGGTTGTACGGCCTTCGTATTGTTGAAGGTAGGAATCTTTGGCTTCTGCTTTTGTTTCTTTTCTTTCTGAAAGACATATAGTTCATATCCCAGGACGCCTAGCGTTACGATGAAAAAAAAGATGCTTATTTTATTAATTGATCCTAAGATCTCAAATACATCCATTATTTATAAAGAGAAGACTAATAACCACAATCCTATTGTTATAAGGCTAAGAGATGAGAAGACCAGTAGAAGAGGGTTGGTTCCCGAAACAGGTGGCGTGGGAGTAAGCAATGTTGGCGCACTTGAAGCTACCGTTGGATTTGGTGTTGCCGATAAAGTTGCGGAGGCGGTAGCTTCTCCCAGTACCTGTTCTCCGCTTTTTGCTATTGAAAAATTACGGGTAAGAATTTTTTCATTTCCATCGGTGTCTTTGGTTTTGACCGAAAGACTATGTTTTCCGGCAGATAAGGGAGTTGAAAGGTTAATGCTCCATTGACCATCTCCTCCGATTTTGGTATTTACTACGATATCCCTGTTAGTGTTGGTTACCGAAGCGGCGATATCGGCATTTGGTATACCCGTACCGCGGATCAATGGACTGGCTCCCGGAATCACTGCGCTTTCTTTAGGAAAAAGAATCTCCACGCGGACGCTTTTATTGTCTGTCGCAGAAAGCACGCTTTCTTTTTTATTCAGATTGTAGTTTTTTCCCAGTACGACAGTTTCAGGAAGAGGGCTCAAATTGGACAAAGTGGTCTGTACGACAGAACTTTTTCCGTTTTCCGCAAAGAAATCTATCTGGATTTTTTCATCCTTAGAGAGTGCTTTCAAAGACGAAGTTTTTTTGTCAAGAATGTAGTTTAGGGGGATAAGCCATTCTCCGGAGGCCTTCGATAGTGAAGACAAAAGATAACTGTCTCTAGCGGAAAGCATGATTATTACATTATCTAAGGGTGCGCCACTGGCATCTGTGACCTTTCCATAGGCCGGTTTTAAATTACTAACTTGTGAAGATCGTGGCAAAGTTACAAAAGAGAATGCTCTTCCCTCAGGATTTGCAATCAGTTCTTTTTCATTCACCAGCTTAAAGTAATATTTGGTAGAGGGATTAAGATTTTTTAAAATTGCGTAGTGGATACGACGGGCCTCTTTACTGTTTTGAAAGTCGCGCTCATCAAGCGCTATTTTGTCCAGTTTATTTTCAGCCGTTCCGTAAGAGATCCAGCCCGGTTCAGGTTCTTCTGTCTGCCAAAAAACAGATATCTGGCTTGCTGAAATATTTGTTGTCTCAATTCTCTTTACTACTTTTTTTGTCGCTTTCGAAGGGGCCGGTTCGCCTCTGAAAAATAATAGACTTACAAACACCACTGCCAGTGTGATTATGAAAAAAGAAAGCCATGTGGGAATCTGTTTTTCTTTTCTGGAGTAAATATCGGTCAATGCCATATTAGTATTTTTTATCTTTCAATAAGTCAATCATTTCTTTATTGATCGCGGTTTGATTTACTAGGGGGAGATTGAGATTGTCTTTGCCGTATTCGCGCGCAGCCACATGATATACATCGGCTACCAACCAGGCTACAACGGTAAGGAAGACGCCTATTGAAATTAACAAAAATTCTTTTTTGTTCATAAATAATATCCTTCAATCTCCAGCTGAAATTTCAGGCCTGCGCTATCCGAGGCTTCAGCTTTCTGCCGAGAAATTCTGAATTTGTTTATTTTTTTCAGTCGTCTCTGGTCGTATACCTCCTCCATAGATTGTAATAGATTATCAAACGAAGAGGAAGCCTCAACCGTAAGCACTGTTGATTTTAATTTTCCTTTTGATGCATCGACCAGTTTTACTTCTCCGGAGCTAAATTTATCTATGGTTACAGAGCTGGTGGCGGTTGCATCTTCGATATCCCTTATGAGCCTGTTTATATTGGGAGAATTGGGAACTGCCTCCGAGAAAAGATGTAGATCATCGCGGTATGTCTCAAAAGAGGACTGTATCGTTACAATCCTGGAAATGACAGCTTCATATGAAGTATTTATCTTAGTAAGCTCCTCCTCCTCTTTTTTAAGAGAGAATGCGGTTACCAGAGAGGGTCTTATGGCAAAGAAGACGAATATCGAAAGTACTATAAAAAAGAGAGACGCAAAGGTATAGTCCTTAGCCTTTTTAGTATTTATTTGCTTTAAGAGTTGTTTTAAAAGATTTTGTTTATCCATATTATTTCTTAGCCTTTCCTTTAACTTTTGGGGCTGCTTGATTACTTAACTGCATGGTAAATAAATACCCATTTTCCTGCCGTTTTACATTGTCGAGTGTAACCTGAGCAAACCTTCTTTCTTTTTTCAACTTATTGTAGAAGAGCTGGAGCTGTCTTGGATCAAGGGCGACTCCATTGAGAATTAATGCTCCCTCTTCAAGTTCAAGACGCTCGAGCACTAAGGACTCGGGAAAAATAGACAAGACGTATTTTATGGAGGTAAGTAGTTCTTCCTGATCATCTACAATCACTTTAGATTCTTCGGCCTTATCGTTGATTCTTTTTGCTTCGGCGAGGATAGGTTGTACTACTTGCAGAATAGCCTTTTTCTGGCCGATAGAATCTTTAAGATCTATTATGGTCTCATCAACCGTGAACCGGAAGAAAAAAACTACCAGTACGATAAACTGGGTAAAAACCAATATATAACGAAGATAATGGAGTAGGAAATAGACCGCCTTGTCGACTACATTAGGCTGCTTACTACCAACAAGATTAATGTTATATCTCATTTGACAGACTTGGTCTTAACATTTAGCGCACGGGAAGCTTTCGACTTCAACCGACTGGCCTTCTTTTTGTGTATTACTCCCTGCTTCGCTGCTTTATCTATGGCCTTATAGGCTACTGAAAGAGCGTCTTTCTTCGCTCCTTTTTTGAGAAGCTTAACCGCTTTTTTATATGAGCGCTCGTACTTCTTATTACGGGCCAACCTTTTCTTTCCTTGTTTTAAACGTTTTTTTGCAGATTTAATAATAGGCATCTTTCCACCTCCTTAATCTTGATTTAATAAAAGCAAATTACAGATCGTATTCTTTTTCAAAGATTTTCTTGCCGTAAGACCCTTCGAAACCAAGAGTTACTTTTATTGGTCCTACTACTTTGTGATAGACACAAGCGCCGGACGAGCAGGTACCAAGCGTGATTGCTTCTCCTGACTCTGCCTGTTGTTTACAGGTCCAGTCTCTGGTGTCCTTAGTGTTGTAGCATTTTCCAATTGCTCCTTGTGGTACGTTTTCTCCGGTTCCTTCGGTGCTCAGAGCGTCGTAGGTCAGCTCATAGTCAATGCTTTTGGTGCCGTTTGGGGCATTTTTTACTGTCAACGTAACCTCTCCGGATTTTTTAGCCGGTCTCAGATTTACGATTACAGATGCATCTACCGTAGGTATGACCTCTTCGTTTTCTAGAGCTTCGAGGGCTTCCTTATTTTTTGACTGATTCGACACTACAAAATAAACAATACTCAGGACTGCCAAAAAAACAACCACTCCTATGGCGAGTACTTTTTTGTTCTTTAAGAGCTCTTTTATATTCATGTAATAGCTTTAACTTATAACAGTTGTTTTCTAACTTCCTCCAAAACACGTCCCATCGGAATTCTTTTCTGCTCTGCAGAATCCCGATCTCTTATCGTTACCGTCTCATCATCAAGCGTTTGGTAATCTACAGTAACGCAGTAGGGCGTACCGATCTCATCCTGGGAAGCATACCTTTTCCCAATGTTTCCTCGGTCATCCCATGCTGCCATAACGTCTCCTTTAACATTATCGTAGATTTTACGCGCAACATCAACTAGTTCTTCCTTATTGGCAAGTAGTGGAAATACTGCGACCTTGTAAGGCGCAAGCTTTGGATGAAGTTTTAACACCACCCGCTTTTCGTCTTCGTGATATGCATCTAACAGAAAAAAAAGCGTTGATCTATCTACTCCTCCAGAGGTTTCTATTACCCAAGGGGTATACTCGCTACCATCCTCATTTCTGTAGGTTAGTTTGTGCCGCGAGAGATCCCAGTCCCCCCGGTGATGGATACCTTCAAACTCGCTCCAACCCATAGGAGCATTGTATTCAATATCTGTCGCCTGTTTTGCATAGTGGGCACGCTCATCATCGGCATGATCTCTATATCTTAAGTTTGGTTTTTTCATGCCCAACGATAGATACCAATCTAATCTCTCCTTTTTCCAGTACTCAAACCATTTTTGACCTTCTGTGTCATCCGGAGTTATAAAATACTCCAGCTCCATTTGTTCAAATTCCCGACTACGAAAAGTAAAATTTCCAGGGGTGATCTCATTTCGGAAAGCTTTACCTACCTGAGCTGCGCCGAAAGGAATTTTTACTCGTGTGGAATCAACTATGTTTTTAAAATTAACAAAGACCCCCTGCGTAATCTCACCACGAAGATATGCTTCAATTTTTTTTTCTTCAACTATGCCAAGCTCTGATTTTACAAGAAGGTTGAAGGCGCGTGGATCAGTCCATTCGGCTTTTTGATCTGCGTGCTCTTTTTTTTCGTGTTCTTCAATCTCTTCCTTCTTGTCTGCTCGGAACCTCTTATGACAAAGCTTGCATTCAACGAGTGGGTCTGTAAATGCTGCGACGTGACCTGACGCAACCCAGACTTCAGGGTTCATGATTATTGAGGCGTCAATCCCCACTACATCATCACGTTTTTGCACCATGGTTTTCCACCATTCGTTCTTGATGTTTCGCTTAAGTTCTGTACCAAGAGGCCCGTAGTCCCAGAATCCTGCAATACCACCGTAGATTTCAGATGAAGGGTAAATAAAACCCCGTCTTTTAGCGAGAGAAACTACCTTATCCATAGATGAATTATATAACAAAAAAGGGTAGTTTTTCGTCTATGAGCCCCTCCACGACGCGCTTTATCCGTTCAATATCAAGTTTTTCTTTCTCGTCGTCGATATAACCCAAAAGAAGAAGAATTCTATTCAGCACATTTTCAATATCAGAGATTGATGCATGATGATTTTTGTTGGCAATCAAAATAATAAAGCGTTTTATTTCTTCATATTCCTTTTCTTCTTTCTGTGCTTCAGGAAAAAGACGATCTACTACGAAAAACAGCAGATACATGAAGCTAAGCTTGTGGGGATCTTTTTTAATCTCAGAAAAAGCGCTTATCAGAGAAGTTTCCTGAAGGTAAAAGCGGTCGGTGCTTTTTGAAAGGGTGGCTTGTATCAAATTACCGGTTTGCAGGTGGGGGAGGCGCTTACTGGTGATCGTCTTTACGCCTTTTGCAAATACTGGAAGTTTTCCATGTTCCTGGGTAAGAAGCGTGATTATATTATCTTTCGAAGGAAGACTTCTTTTTTTTAGTACAAAAGCCTCGACTTTTACTTGCTTTGGCATGTCGTTAGTCGCTTACGACGATGTCTTTTTTGAGGGGTTGGTTAAAGACAGTCTTTCCACCAATGACTGCTTTGAATGTAAGAGTGTCTACACTTGGTTGTTTTTGCACCATGAGTTGATAGTTGTTTCTTGATATGTTCTCAGGGAGCGTGTAGGTGACTACGGCTTCTGCTTTGCCGAGAGGGTTTAGTCTTAAAAAGCCTTCAAAAACCGTTTTTCCAAGATCGTCATAGGTTTGTACGGGAGTTTCAGATCCTCTGAAGGAAACAAGCTTTGACCCTTTTGGAACATATACGCGTACCCAGTTTCTTAAGGTGGCATTAAGACAGAGTCCTCCTCTTTCTAAATTACAGTCAGAATGTGGGTATGGATTTCGGTATTCTAGGTTAACTACTCTTTCGATTTTTCCGCCGCTGAATTTTGTCTCAGACTCTACGGTTTCGTTGGCAAAAAGATTTGATTTTGCTCCTGCGAAATTTACATTATTTACATGGAGATAATCACTATCGGTCTGCTTTATTCTTCCCGTATAATTCATTTTTTCAACAGCTTGTTGAAGATTTTTATCCGGGAAGTAGACAAGAATGTGCTTGGTATCCAGGTTTTGAATAGTATTGTCTATGAATGGTCCCCAGTATCTGGATGGAGAAAATCCTAAGACCTTAAGAAGAAGGGCCTGCATCAGTTGTCCAAGTATTCCTTTTCTGTCTTCCTTGACATAATTTACCGGCCGGTCAACTATATCAAACAAGGTGTAGATAACCTGAGGACAGTCGCATCTTTTGTCTTCTTTTGCAGAGAAAACAACTCCTCCCGCCTCTGTATCCCCAAAGATCGTAAGCATGTCTACGAGCACCTTGGAATCAAGAAAGAAAATACCATCGTAATCAACTTTTTTCGAACTCTTATCGTAGAGTGACGTAAAGAGCTTTATGGATTCAACAAAGTCAGGCGAAAGGTTACTATCCCGTATGTAAAATTGGTTTACATTTTTATGATAAGTGCGGATCTCCCGGGGCGCGGGGGGATGAGACGATATTGAATTATCAAGTTGATAGACATCATCCGAGGATTCTTTTTTAATTCTACCTTTGTCGATGTTGAAGACTGCATAGGATGTCAAAAATCCTCCAGTTGCTCTTCTTTCTTTGTCATTTTGAAAGACTACAAGATAAGTTTTGGGTTCATCTTTACCGAGAATGTCCGGCAGTTGTTTTAAGAGTGGTTTTGCGTCCACGAAAAGAGTTGTTATTCCAAGTGCCGAGGCTTTTAGGTTTGTTACTTTGTCGCGCACTTTAAATATCTTTGGATATCTATTCGGATTTATTTTATTCAACCGGATTTCCGCCTGCTCAAAGTTTTGGGATATTGGATCTATTCTCTCGACAATCTTATCAAGAGTTAGTACTGCGGTTTGTAGTCTGTCTTCTGCGGATTTTTCGACAAATGAGGTTTCTCCTTTTTTAAATCCGATAAGATCTGCATAAGGGGTAATGGTTGTGATCGATTCTTTTCCTGCACGGATCATGTAGTCCCCGGCTTCAAGACCATTCTTAAGATCGGAAATATAAGGTATGAAGGCAAAAAGATAGAGAGGTCTGGCTTCTCTTTGCAAAGCGTCGTATTTTACCGAAAAATCATCAAGATCTTTTTTAACAAGATCCAGGTCATTTTTAGCAAAATCTTTTTTCAGCTGTTGTGCAGATTTTTGAAGAGCTTTACCGCGTACGTTTACTATCTTAAAAGGCTTATATACAAAAAGATAAGCCAGTACTAAAACCAAAACGGCCAGAAGAATAGATTTTTTCTTTTTCTTACTTCCCTTTCTCATGTCTGTTGTTTGCGATGTTGTTCTTATCTTAGATCTCAAACTGCGCCTTTGCCAGTTATCATTACCCAAGGCGTTTTGAGTATTATTCCCAAATCTTTCCATAATGATATTGTATCTACATATTTTGCATCAAGAGCTATACGTTTGTCAAAGTTAATTTCCGACCTTCCTGATACCTGCCATAGTCCGGTTATGCCTGGTTTGACAGACAGAACTCTTTGAACATATTGTTTGGTTTCAGGGTATATTTCTTGTTGCGCTTCCAGCTCATCCTTGTAATAAGCCCGCGGTCCGACGATACTCATCTCACCTCTTAAAACATTTAAAAGCTGAGGAATTTCATCGATCGAATGCTTACGGATGAATTTTCCTATGCTGGTTATTCTCGGATCTTTTCTTAATTTGTAATTGCCGCGCTTATATTCCTCGTAGAGACGCCGCAAACGTGGATCTGCCCGCAACATTTGGTGAGCGTCAATAATCATCGATCGGAACTTGAACATTTTGAAGTTGTTCTTGTCCTGACCGACTCGTTCGGGCACGTCTGCAAATACAGGTCCCTTAGAGTTTAATTTTATCGTAATTGCGGTTATGATGCAAACCGGGAAAAAAAGAAGAAGAAGAATTGAGGAGAGTACTATATCTACAATTCTTTTGAGGAATTTTTCGTATGTTCTGCCGGAAAATATTGTATTACCCATGAGTGGCTTATATCAGATGCTCTTTATCAGTACCGTCAAAGCCTTCCACGATCTTCTTAATTTTGGCGACAGATGTTTTCTTTGCAACGAGCAATACATCTTTTGTATTTACTACTAAATACTCTGAAAGGTCGACTCCGACGATCAGCTTCTGGTCGTCGTAATTGTACACCAGATTGTCAGAAGAATCCTCAAGAAGCACGTTCCCGTGAGTTATATTATCATCTTTCGATCCCTCAAGGGCTTCTTTAAGTGCTTCCCATGCTCCCACATCACTCCAGCCAATATCTTCAACGATCACATATGCATTTTTTTTCTCCAGTTGTTCAAGCACCGCATTGTCAAAATTTATGGTGGGCATCTTGTTATATTCCTCCTCGAGAGTTTCTTCATACTCCGATGTGCCGATTTTTTCAACTATTTTTTGAGTGAGTGCATTGATCTCCGGAGAAAATTGACTAAAGAGGTCTTGAACAAAAGCAGGGGTGGTGACAAAGTATCCCAGGTTCCAACAATGCTTATTATCTTTAAAAAATTCCTCAGCGAGCGTTTTGTCAGGTTTATATTTAAAACCCTCAAATTTACAGAAACTGACTCCATCAACTTCCAATTGTGATTCTCCATACTGTATCCAGCCCAGGTTGTCGGAAGCAAAGCGTGGTTTTTGTCCGATAAATACAATTTTGCCTCCATCTTTTTTTATGACATCCTCTGCGGTGTGAAGAACCTTTTTAAAGACATCCTGTTTTTTAACCAGATGATCGCTCCAGAGGATGACGACAGGTTGGTCTGCTCCAAATTTTTTTGCAAGATAAGCCATGCTGAAAGATACTGCGGGACCGACATCTTTTTTTGAGGGCTCAGTAATAATATTTTCAGAGGGTAGAAAAGGAAGCTGCGTCCGTATCATCTCTCCGTAGGATTTTCCTGTCGATATAAAAATATCCTCAGGTTTGAATTCAGGCATTAGACGCTCGACCGTGAGTTGAAGTGTAGATTTGTGTTCGATGAGCTTCTCGAACTGCTTTGGAGATTTTTTTCTTGAGAGCGGCCATAGTCTTGTGCCGACTCCCCCTGCAAAAATTACAGCTTTCATACGTTAAGACTAAAAGTTTAAAACGAAAAATGCAAAATTACAATCAATTCTTGTAGTAAACAGCTTTAGTGAATGCTTGTTCAAACCGACTTATATCAAATTTTGCTATACTTTCAGCCCCGCGTCTTTTGGCAGAATTTTTCAGTTGAAGCGAGACTTTCTTAAATCTGTTAATAACATTGTTCAGCGATTTTACAGTTTGTTCTTCAAAAAAAAGCCCGGTTTCGTTTTCTTTAAGAATCTCGGTAGCTCCGCCTTTTTTGAAAGAGATGACGGGGAGTCCGAAGAAAAGCGCCTCAAGTGCCACGTATCCGAAATCTTCCTCCTGGGGCATAATTAACGCCTCTGCTTTTGAATACAATGAGGCTAGTGCTCCATCCGTAATATCAGATACAAAATGTATATTTTTCTTTACTTTTTGTTTTAGTTGTCGTTCTAACGAACCTTTTCCAACGATTACTAGATTGTCCCCAAGAGCATTGAACGTTTCAACTGCCAGACCTACATTTTTATATGGTTCAAGTCTCGACACGAGAAGAAAGAATTTTTGCGGTTTGTTGTCTAATTCTGCTTTTTCAAATTTCACATTTTTCCAATATGCGGCATCAAAAGGAGGATAGATAACATCAGAGTTGCGCCTGTAATATTTCTTAATCCTTGCTTCAACAGTCTTGGATATTGAGATGACTTTGTCTGATCTTTGGGCAGCTGCGAAATCCCATTTTTTAAAGGCTTTCGAAGCCTTTTGCGAGAATCTATTGGTAAGATAAGCTTTGGGATTAATCCACAAAAATCTGCTTGGGGTGAGTATATAGGATATGTGAGTAGTATGACCTGGGGTAACAATGCCCTTTGCAAATGAAGATGAAACTGAAATCACGATGTCATATGAAGAAAAATTCAAAGACTCAAAAGCATAAGGATATAGAGGAGCAGAAAGGACCCTGTTTTTCTTTATAAAATCTGGCAGCTTTTGGATAAATGAAGTAGTGATGGGTAATTTTTCAGCCCATTTTGCCGAGGTAAAATCAACGTACGATGTAAAAAAATCTGCTTTAGGAAAAAGGTCATGAAGCGTAAGAAGAATTCGCTCAACCCCTCCCCATTTATCTATCCAATCATATACTATCGCGATTTTTTTCTGTGTCATAGATTATTAGGAATTAGTTGAACTTCCAAAAGTAGCTATATTCTATCAAAAGGGGGAGTTTTAGAAGAGATTGATCTGCCGGTCATCCTTTTTCTGCTTTTTTTGCACCGGAGGAGCGGAAAGTTTTGTATTGAAAAAGCGTTGGATTAGTGAGTTCATTTCAAGATCCAAAAAGGCTTTTCTAAGTTCTTCCGGAAAGCCATTGAACTCAGCTTTGTCTAGAGAAAAGGAAATGTCAGCATCGGTTACTATTTGAGAAAGTTGTTTGGCAAGAAGGACTTCTTTTTTCTGTTCAGTGAAAATCTTAATAAGCTTGGGAGTCTTCAGTTCTTTTGTATGGGAGAGAAGATTTTCGAGCGTTCCGTATTCCTCAAGAAGAATAGCAGCAGTTTTTGCTCCTATGCCTTTTGCACCTGAATAATTATCAGAAGGATCACCTGCAATTGCTTTTAGATCCGGAATCTTCGAAGGAGGAACGAAAAGTTTTTTCTCAACCTCCTCGGCGTCGTAGATTTTAGTAGTGCTCATACCGATCTGAGGACTTACTACATAAGTATTTTTATCAATAAGCTGCATTATGTCTTTATCTCCCGTAAGAATGAGAATCTTGATATTCTTCTGTTTGGATCTTGCGACAATTGTGCCGATGATATCGTCTGCCTCAAGACCGTCTTTTTCCTCGCGGTAAATGTGCGCCTTGTCCAAAAGTTTCTGAATGATGGGAATCTGAACTTTGAAATCATCAGAAATCTCAGGACGATGAGATTGATACTCTTTATGAATTTTTTGTCTGAAAGTTTGGGCGGGAGTATCAAATCCTACGGCAATATATTGCGGAGTGAAGTCTTGTATCGCTTTATAGAGCATGGTAAAGAAGCCGTAGACAGCATTCGTAGGAACTCCTTTTTTTGTCTTAAATGGGGGTAGGGCGTGATATGCCCGGTGCATAATGGCATTGCCATCGATTACGAGAAGCGTGTTCATTTGGATTTATTTTTAAGACCTACGATTTTTTCAAATTCGTCCTGATCCAGACTTTCCTTCGCTACCAATTCTTTTGCCACTTTTTCCAAAATATTTTTATTCTTTTTGATTATGACGACGGCCTTATCATAGCCTTCTATAAGGATTTTTTTCACTTCTGAATCTATCTTTGCCAACATCTCCTGCGATATCAGATTTTCCGAATAGTATGCTTTGCCCATTTGGGTTACATCCATATTAGGACCAAAATTTACCGGTCCAAGGTCGCTCATACCATACTCTACCACCATTGCCTTTGCGATCATTGTGGCCTGATCAAAGTCATTGGCAGCTCCTGTTGTAACCTCTCCAAAGAAAGTTTCTTCTGCAGCACGTCCACCCATCATCACGGAAATTCGCTCTAAAAGATGGGTTTTGGTTTCATGAAGTTTGTCTGCGGCAGGAGGAATTAAAGTGAAACCAAGCGCCATACCACGCGAAACGATCGAGATTCTGTGAACAGGATCGGTATGGGGAAGGAAATGTGAAACCACTGCGTGTCCGGCTTCATGATATGCAGTGAGCTTCTTATCAAGAGGCGATTGGAGTCTCTTTTTTTCAGGACCAAGCTTTACCTTTGTTGCAGCCTCTTCGAGATCGGATGTAGTAATTTTTTCTCTAATTTCTCGTGCAACCAAAATAGCAGCTTCATTCAGCATATTTTCGAGATCAGCTCCAGAAAAGCCTACTGTTCTTTTGGCAACCTTATCCCAATTTACATTTGTTTCGAATGGCTTATTGCGTGCATGGATTTTAAGAATCGCTTTTCTTCCTTCAAGATCCGGATAGTCGACAAGAATGCGGCGGTCAAACCTTCCTGGCCGGAGAAGTGCCGTGTCCAAAAGATCTCCGCGGTTGGTAGCTGCGATGACTACAATCTGTTCGGTTGGTGCAAACCCATCCATTTCAACGAGGATCTGGTTTAAAGTCTGTTCCCGCTCGTCATGAGAAGGCATGACGCCCACTGATCTGGCTCTTCCTATTGCGTCTATTTCGTCTACAAAGATTATTGAAGGAGCGCTTTTTTTGGCTGTTGCAAAAAGATCTCGGACCCGGGCTGCACCTATTCCCACCAACATCTCCATAAACTCAGAACCCGCGATAGAATAAAAAGGGACCCCTGCTTCACCTGCGACTGCCTTGGCAAGAAGCGTTTTTCCACATCCTGCAGGGCCAATGAGCAATACTCCCTTTGGAGTCCGTGCTCCGAGCCTTTTGTATTTTTCCGGTTGTTTTAAAAAGTCCACCACTTCCTCAAGTTCTTTTTTTGCCTCATCTACTCCGGCCACATCTTTGAATGTGGTTTTGGGAAGATCTTTGTTGAATTTTTTTGCTCTTGATTGACCAAAAGAAAATACGGATTCCTGCGCTCCTTTGGCCTGTCTGAATAGAAAGATAAAGAAGGCGACCATAAGAATAGTAGGAATAAGATTTGCCAGGAAGTTGACCAGTCCGGCCGATCCCTGAGTATCCTTAACCGTTACATTTACTTTGTCAAGATTTACATTATTGTCTTTGAGCGTTTTCATGAAACTTTCGCTGGTTTCTTTGTAAGCGATGGCAAGTTTATCGTCGTTGTAGTAGACAAGTATTTTATTGTCTATAATCTCTACTTTTTTAATCTTTCCTTGCTTGACCTCTTTGACAATTGTGGTTATCGATTTCTCCGGCATCACCTGTTTGGCCGTTTTGGAAAGTGATTGAAATGTGAAGAATAAAAAGAGAGCTACGAAAGCAACAATAAATAATGTACGGATATCAACATTAAATTTAAACTCGGTAAACTTTTTTTTTGATCCGTTTGCATTTTTTTTAGGAGCGGGCATAAGAGCTTATTTTACCAAACTTTTGCTAAAATAACCTCTTATAGGACTAATGAAGACGATAGATACCACTTCTTTATCAGAGGAGAATATTTTGGAAGAGACTGTAGGGACTTTGAAAGCAGGAGGTCTTGTCGTGTATCCTTCGGATACCGTATATGGGCTTTTGGTGGATGCTACAAATGGAAAGGCAGTTGAAAAACTTCTTGCGTTTAAAAACCGTCCACGGGGTAAAGCAATCTCAGTATTTGTGGACTGGAATATTCTAAAAGAAACTGTGAATATTGAAAAAACCTTGTTAGAAAAACTTCAGGAGCTTTTGCCGGGACCCTTTACCATAGTACTTCCCTCAAAACACAAAGTTTCTCCGTTGCTTGAGTCGGAAGATGAGACGCTTGGAGTAAGAATACCGGATTCTCCTTTGGTAAATAAACTCATTGCCCAGTACAAAAAGCCGATTACGGCAACTTCGGCAAATCTTGCAGGAAGATCTCCTCATTACTCAGTAACCTCATTACTCAATACTCTTTCCTCAAAAAAGAAAAGCTTAATTGATCTGGTGGTAGACGGAGGAGTCTTGAAAAAAAGAAAACCCTCAACGGTAGTGGATTTTACAAAAAGCGAAATTAAAATTCTCAGACAGGGCGATGGAAATATTTCGGAAAGTGAAAACTATATCTCCAATTCAGAAAGCTCTACCAGAAAGATTGCGAGAGAATTTATTAAAAAGTTAATTGATCAAAAGCATGGGAAGCCTGTCGCGGTTATTATCAAAGGAGATCTTGGTGCAGGCAAGACGGTTTTTGTAAAAGGAATAGGGGAACAGCTCGAAGTCAAAAATATTATTTCTCCGACCTTTGTTATCGAATATGAGTATGAGTTAAAAAACAAACTATTCAAAAAACTGATTCATCTTGACCTATACAACATTGATTCACCCGATGAATTTTTACACTTAGGAATCGAAAGATATATGGAAGACAAAAATCTCCTGTGCTTTGAATGGGGAGAAAAGGCGGGAGAAATAGCTCATCTTCTGGAAAAATCACAGGTAATCACAGTTTCTTTGGTACACGTGGACGAGCATACAAGAAAAATTTCCATCACCTATTAATATGTATATATTAGCGATAGATACTTCGGCAGATGAGACAGCTGTTGCGATTGTCCAAGGAAGAAAAATTATCTCCAACGCTACCCATTCACAGATTCTTCTTCATAATAAATGGGGAGGAATATATCCATCACTTGCTAAACGTGCGCATATCGAACGAATAGATTTTGTGATAGAGGAGGCCTGTAAGAAATTTTTAAAAACCATTCCGTCAAAAAAGAAAGGCGACTCCCCTATTGTCTCTGCAATGAATTTAATAGACGCTGTAGCAGTTACTCAAGGGCCGGGTCTTGCGATAGCTTTGGAGGTGGGAATTCAAAAAGCAAAAGAACTGGCCAAGACATATGGTAAAAAACTTATCGCGGTTAACCACATGGAAGGACACATCTATTCCTGTTTTGCTCAAAACCAAAAAGGCAATCCGAAAAATCCATTTGAGTTTCCATATCTTGCGCTTTTAGTATCCGGTGGCCATACCGAACTGGTACTTTTTAAAGATCATCTAACCTACAAAGTTTTAGGAGAGACCCTGGAT
>CAYGGJ010000006.1:0-1425 GCA_964349415.1 uncultured Gammaproteobacteria bacterium
AAATGGGGGAAGAATGACGATACGAGCTTCTCTGTCGTGCCATGCTGCAATTATAACAGAAACCTATTCTGTCAAGCCTTGATTTTGCTATTACGGCTCATGTAAGATATATCTGTGGAAATCGTAGTGAGAGCTTTAATAAACGGCCTTGCAGTATGGATAGCCTCATATGTCCTGCCCGGAGTTAATGTCGATGGATTTTTAACTGCGATAGTCGTAGCTGTCATTCTAGGAATAGCGAACGCGGTTTTAAAACCCATTCTGATTCTCTTAACCATTCCGATCACCGTATTGAGCCTCGGACTTTTTATTTTTGTCATAAACGCCCTTCTAATATTACTTGTGGCAAAAATCGTACCGGGCTTTACTGTAGATAGTTTTTGGTGGGCTTTAGGATTCAGTCTGGTCTTGTCTATCGTAAACTCTTTTCTCTATTCACTTTCCCAGCCTTGAGGGTGGCTGCCGTACCATTTAATAAGGCCTTCTACCGATTGTTTAATAGTGCGCTTCGGCTGCCAGGATAATACTTCTGATGCTTTTGACGTAGAAGCAATCATTTTGGAATACTCTCCTTGGCGTGTCGCCTCAGCTTTTTTCTTTTCTATGGTTTTTCCGGTCGCCTTTTCCACCTTATCTACGATCTCCAGCACCGAGTCTCCGGACCCGGTACCAAGGTTGATGATTTCGCTTACCCCACCTTTTTCCAGATAATTAAGCGCCTGGATATGGGCCTCGTTTAAATCAACCACATTAATATAGTCGCGGATAGGGGATTTGTCAGCAGTTTCAACTTCAGGATAGGTAAGATAAAACGGCTCAAGTCCCAAAGCTCCACGGACGGCATTTTGCACCAATAAGACCGATGGTTTTTTTGAATCTCCGATTAACCCGTCGTCAGATGCGCCGCAGACATTAAAATATCTAAGAATCACATACTCAAGTCCTTTAATTTTTCCAAACCACTGAATTATTTTTTCAGCCATAAGCTTTGATTCACCATATGGATTGGCCGGATTAGCGGGATGTTTCTCGTCAACAGGTACATACTGCGCCTCACCATAAACTGCACAGGTTGATGAAAACACGATTTTAGGCACTTTGTGCTTTATGAGATTTTCTACCAAGTTTAATGTCCCTCCAATATTATTCTTGAAATATTTTGCCGGATCTTTCATGGACTCGTCGACCTTGCAGGAAGCTGCGTAATGAAGAACCGAATCGATACCAGAGTGTTTTTTGAATAAATCAGAAAGATCGTTCTGGAGATCAATCTCCTCAACGAGAAGTTTCTCTTTTCCGAATTTTTCCTGAAGAGTCATGAGTGGTCCCTTATAGCCGGTGGAAAAATTATCCAGACCCACTACGGTATGTCCCTGCTCAAGCATTAGATATGTCGCCACCGAACCTATGTATCCACCTGCTCCG
>CAYGGJ010000006.1:1525-24709 GCA_964349415.1 uncultured Gammaproteobacteria bacterium
TCCCTGCTCAAGCATTAGATATGTCGCCACCGAACCTATGTATCCACCTGCTCCGGTGATAAGTATTTTTTTCATGATTTGCGCTTATTGCTAAAGTAGACGATAAGCTCGCCAATAATTCCGGTCATAATGATTTGAAGTCCGACTATTATGAGAAGTACGCCGAGAAGAAGAGCCGGGCGCTGGAACAGCAACTTTCCGAAGAAAATCTTTTCAAACGCCAGATAGAGGCAGAGACCAAACCCAAACAAAAATACCACCGACCCGACAGGACCAAATAGGTGAAGGGGCTTTTCCGAAAACCTGTAAATAAAGTAAGTAGTAAGGGTGTCAAAGAATCCGGAGATCACTCTGAAGAAACCATACTTTGATTTTCCGCTTAATCTGGGGTGATGGTGGACTACGACCTCAGAGGTCTTAAATCCCTCCTTGTCAGCTAAGATTGGCACAAAACGGTAGTTATCCCCATAAAGAGATATGCTTTCTAAAACTTCTCTTCTCATTGCCTTAAATCCACAGTTTATATCGTGAAATCTCGATCTGAGAAGTCCTCCCAGCAAAAACTGGTTGAAGATCATGGAATAAAATTTCTTGAAAAAAGGATCCTTTCTGTCTCTGCGCCATCCGTTTACCAAATCGTACCCTTCGTTAATTTTTGCGAGAAATGCCTTTATATCATCTGGGTCATCCTGAAGATCAGCATCCATAAAAAGAATAATGTCGCCTGAGGAAGCTGAAAAGCCGGACATAAGAGCAACTCCCTTACCCATTCTTTTCCGGTGGTAAGCAACCATGGTCTTTTCCTTACCCTCTATTTTTTTTGCCGAATTGTCCGTAGATCCGTCATCCACGAAAACGATTTCAAAGTCTTCTTTTGTACTTTTTAGAACCTGAACAAGTTTTTTATGTAAAGGTTGGAGATTCTCCTTTTCGTTATGAAATGGGATTATGACGCTGATCATTGATTGGTATTTAGAATTTGGCATCTAGTATTTAGGACGCATTGCCTAAATGCTCAATGCTACATGTTATATGTTATTTGATTTGCTTGTATACTTCGAAATTCTTTTTTTGATAAATAAGCTCAAAACGGGTATCTCTTTTAAGTCTTTCGTATACGGGAATCAAGACCTTCTTCTCCGAATAATTATATATTTCGTTGAGCCTAATAGCAACGTAATCAGCCAAAACATAATTCTCATTAAAGGTATAAAAATATCTTCTTCCGGTGAAAAATGGGGCCAGTTGACCCGTACTCGAAATCTTCAGGCTATCATCTTTAAGAAATCTTCCCCAGTCGGCTGCATCATGCATTTCTTTTTGAGGATATTTGAAAGGATGTATTTCTTTTTCCCTTGAAAAGGGCAAGGGACCCTTCCAAAAGGCAAAAACAATTACAGACAGAAATATATAACCGATAATGATTTTTTCGGGTTTTTTTACCGAGAACTTTTTGGAGAGGAGTTTTGTTAAAAATGCTGCGCCATAAATTGCGGATATAAAAATAAACGGCTGTATCACTGCAGTATATTGATAAATAATGTTTCTCATGTTCCAACTGCTGGATAAGAGATTGATTCCAAACTCAGGAGCTGCAATTAATAAAACAGGGAGGGCGAGTACAGATAAAAAGCCTACTGGTCCAAGAAGAAACAAAAAGTATCGGTACGTATCGGGATGAAAGATTCTGTGAAACACAACGCTGGGATTTTTTAACAGCCCTGTCAGAATTGATCCTGGTGAATCACCAAAGTCATCATACCTTGCTACTGCAAAGTGCTGCTCTCCTCTAAAATAGGGGATCGCTATAAAAACCGATCCAATAAACCACACAACACTCGTTAGAAAAACCACAATCGGGAAGGTTGCGTTTTTCTTGTCTTTTCTCAGAATAAAAAAAGAGTAAATTCCAAAGAAAGCCGTAACCAAAGAAACCTGCTCTTTCGCCATGAGGGATAAGAGCAAAAATAAAAAACTTAAATAGTATCTTTTTCTAATGAAGAAGTAAAACATGAAAAGGAGCGTTGTAGTTGCAAGAACTACAGCATGGAAGTCGTAGATATTGGCTCTTTGCAAAACAGGGTTGAGCAAATAGGATAACGCGAATGCTAAAGAGACTGCCCCCTTATACTTTGATTTATTAAAAACTACGCTGGTGATTAGAAATACAGCTAAGGCTCCGAGTGCAACAATCACTGATTGGATCACCAAAAGTGTAGCAGGGGAGTCGTGCAGAAAATAAAACGGCGCAATGAGCGCTAGAAGAATATCGTTATGCACTCCCATTCTTTTCAGTTGTCCGCTTCCTAAAGGATCGGTCAATTCAAGAAAACGTGAAAAGTCTCCGGTTTTAAGGGACATATAGGTATTGTGAACAGTCTGGTGCATAATACCTAAGTCAAAGTAAGAAGCGTATAGGGTCTTGTATCGGAGAACTGTAAAGGAAGAAAAATACGCAGCATATGCTATGATCAAGACCCAAAGTATTAATTGGGGCCGGAGTAATTTTCGCAAAGGCTGCATAGAATTATTGTACAGATATTATCTATGGCTTTCTGCCATATGGATTAAAGAACAATTACTTTCTTCCTCGTGATTCGATCTTCCTATCGTTAATAAGTCTTTGAATGATGTAGCCTAAGCCAGACTCTGAAAGTCCGAGGATTTTCCCTATCTCAAAGTTCTTAAAATATCCTTCGTTTCTTAATTCCGCTACCTTCGCCTCAATTTGATCAGGAGTTAGGCCCACGCATTGATCCCGAAGAACTTCAATCTTCCGCATCCTTATCTCTCTTGGACTCTCGGAAACTGCGTGCAGATGCCTTTCTCTACCGGGATGCTTTCTTCCCGAACGCACAGTAATATCTTCAACTATTGAAGTTTTAACTCCGTCCTGTCCCTCCAACTCTTCCGCTAATTCATCCTCATCGTAAGCGCTCAACACTTCCTCTCTTCTTTTTGTACGCCTACGGAAAGAGGAAATTTCCGAAACTTTTCGTTCTCCTTGCTTTGGAGGTGTCGTTACTTTTATTTTTTTGAGTTTTAACAACAACCTATCTCTTTCGAAAAACGGCAGTGATGCAAGAAAAGCCCCTTGGAGAGCCTCTTCTATAAGGTCTTGCTCGAGCTTTGTCGCCCCATCCTTGTCAACCAAACGTTGTATTGCATTTTCCAATGCCCTTGTCAATAATTGCGGAGGTACTTTTGTCACTTCCGGAATCTTAAAAAGCACAAGGGCTCCTTTTTTTACCCTTTCATCAGGTACATTTGTTATTCCAGCAAGGAGAAGATTCACAAACATATTGCTTTCTGCTGGGTTAAATTCTTTCAATTCTTTTTGACATTTAAGGAAAAGGATGCTCCGTGCCACGGGTCTCCCAGGATCGAGAAGATCTGACAATGCCGTAGGATCGGAGAGAAGTCGCCCAACCAAAATTTGAGGTCGGGAAACAAAGGAGGGATTTTCAGCGCTCATATTAAGAGTAAATTATAGCATTTTAGGAGCTTCCCTACAAGCTAATCCTTACTTATTGCCGGAGTGGTACTTCTCGTGAACTTCACGCAAGCGTGCGTTGGTTACATGGGTATATATCTGTGTAGTGGATAGATTTTTATGCCCCAACATCTCCTGTACCGAGCGCAGATCCGCACCTGCTTCCAATAAGTCAGTCGCAAATGAGTGTCTGAGAATATGCGGCCCTATACGGAACGTGATCCCTGCTTTTTTTCTATGTCTTTCGATCAGTCTTTCGATCGACCGGACGGAAAGCCGTAGTTTTTCGTCTGTCAGTTCTGCCTTTCCTTTTGGACCGGAGTATCTGATAAATAATGGGCGGTACGAATCCTTCCTTTTTTCGATATACTTTTTTAGCCACTCTTTGGCATCCTTTGAAAGAAAAACTACTCGCGCTTTTCCACCTTTACCTATGACGCCAAATTCACCTGAGTTTAAATTCACGTGCTCCCTGTTAAGCGCTGCCATTTCCGACACACGAAGGCCGGTGGAGAAGAGGACTTCTAAGATGGTTCTATCACGGATCCCGTGTTCATCTTTGGTATTTACGCTTTGAAATAATGCATGTAGTTGCTCTTTGGATAGGAACTTTATCTGTCTTTCCCGGGATTTTCCAAGCTCTATCATATCTGCGGCCATAACCGGAATCTTTTGCTTGGTTAAATACTTGAAAAAAGAACGGAGGGCAACGAGAAAATAATTTTGGGTTTGGCGCTTAAGATCACCTTTGTGAGGATTTTTATAGGTATGTGAAAGATAGAGGCGGAAGTTTCTGATAGTATCTTCATCAATCTTCTCTACGCCAAAATCTTCTGAATTATGGGTTTTGAGCAGCCAGTTTTGGAAAAACTCAAGATAGTAGCCATACATTCTTACGGTTTTAACAGAAAGTCCTCTGTCGAGCTCGCAGTATTCAAGAAATCTAAGAACAGCTTCTTTGGTACCCATCTCAATTTCATATTAAACGACATTGGGGGCGTAATCAAGGAGAAAAGGGTGGTCGATTTCCGGTTTATATAAAAGTGGTTGAAAAATTGTTAAAATCATTTTGTTATAATGGGCCATTATGGTCCTGATGGAAACAATGAGACCTTCTAGAAAAGAAGCAAATGCAGGAATAGAAGCCCTTCGCGTAAACCCATATTCGGGAAGAGGAATTGTCATGGGTCTAGATCAACGTGGCGATACGGCAATCCAAATATATTGGATAACCGGGAGGAGTCCGGACAGTCAAAACAGGGTAATTGCACCTGAAGGAGACCATTTTAAAACTGCCCCTGCTGATGAAGCCAAAAATGTCGGCGATGCAAATCTTACTTTATATAATGTAACCGCACAGGTTGAAAACTTTCATATTGTGTCTAATGGTAAGCAAACAGATGCTATCGCTGACGCTATTAAAAAAGAGGCATCCTTTGAGGAGGAGCTCAGAACAAATTGGAATTTTGAAGATGATTCAAATTCTACTCCTCGAATATCCGGAATTGTAGAATTAAAGGACGAACCTGATTTTATTTTCTCAATAATAAAGAGGGGGGAGGATGGAGAATCTTCACATTCCGTTTTTTACCGTGGAAAAGATATTTCTCCGGGAATCGGACTTTGCATCCATACGTATGCTACAGACGGAAAGCCGACGCCATCCTTTGAAGGGGCTCCTTATCCAATTCTTTTACAAGGTGGCTTGAGGGAGCTTGGAAAAACTTATTGGGATCTTTTGGGACCTGCGAGAGAAAGTGGTGGTCCCGATATTAGAGTGTCTATGCTCATCAAGACTATTGATATTAAGACGGGTGCTGTTGGCTATAGAATTGAAAACAGATTCGGACAATCAACATCCTCTACACTTTTTAAAGCGTGATTCTTTGGATCATAACACGATTAACTACAAGGATGGTCAAAATGAGGATAGGGGACAAGAGGAGGGACAAACTCAACTAATTCAGTATCCGGATCAAAACGTCTAATTTCACGGGCATCTACTTTCAGAGTCTTATAGCATTCATTATCAAGTGAACTTTCAATTCCGTGTGGAAATCTTCCCATCAACGACTGTTGCTCTTCGGTCGGGCAGAACTCGATTTCCAGATCTTTAGCAGCTTCTTCCCACCATGCTAAAAATTCAGCCTGCATTAAAACCGCGCGCTGATCTGATTCTTCTTCGTTTGGGTCTAGACCCATATACTGATCACGCAACTTGCTCCCCAGAAAAACCGCAAAATATAAAATTTCCGACGGATCGTGCTCTGCAACATGAATGAAGTCTATCGGCAATTGAATCTGCATCCTCTTATCGCCTAAGACAATGGTGTCGGGATCGTCCAATCCCTCATAGGGAATTATAGAAAATTCCAGGTCTCCTCTTACGATATATCTTGATCCAATATCTCCAAGCTCCTGCATTTTTTTATTGGGGGTTAAACCGCAGGGATGTTTTAGAAAGTTGAAGCTTAGATTTAAAATCTGCTCAGAAGTTGTGAAGACCTCTTCAAGACCGTCTACTTCAGGTGAAGATGTAAATTTTTGAAAATTCCGGCCAAAGACGCGCTCGGATTCAAGCGACATTCCGATATTGTATCAGATTTTTATTATTTCAAGTGTCTGTCGAAAAACTCAATAGACCGTTGCATCGCGGTATTAAAGCTCTGTGAGAGATTGTGATCATCACCAGTATAAACAAATAGTTCGACCGGCTTTCCTGCTTTCTTCATCTGCTTTTCAAGAATCTCTGAAAACTCAACCGGTACCGAAGTATCTGCCGTACCATGATGGAGTTGGAGCGGACCTGATATGTCCTTTAAGTATGAATTGGCTGATATTGAATTCCAGAACTCCGGATTTTTTTCAGGCTCACCAAATTCTTCAAGCAATGCCTGACGCCATCCCCGCATTGCACCCGGAATAGTAGGACGGGGAGGAGTTCTTCTCCAGCGGTTAAGAAGGTCGGGATAGGAAGCTACCACGCCCGCCCAGATCACACCGGCCTTTATGTCCTGCCTTGCAACCATACTCCGGAGCGTCAAAAAACCTCCAAGCGAGTGTCCCCACATGCCAATCTTATCGGGATTAACATCTTTGTATTTCTTAACCACGTTGGTTGCATTTAAAACGTCGCTTGCATACGCATTTGATCCATATGCTCCCGAAGGCTCTCCTTCCGAACGGTCATGTCCGCGGTAGTCTGGACGGAAAACGACGTAGCCGTTTCTCGCAAACCCATCAACATATGCGACATATCTCTCTGTAGTTTTATATTGAGTAGGGGGAATATACCCGTGGTTGAAAATAATTGCAGGCCATCCCTCTTTGGGCTTGTCGCCATTGGGCACCGTCAGCAATCCATAAATCTTTAGGCCTTCAGACCTATAGGAAATGTAGTATCTGGAATAATTTGAGCCTGTAGTCAACGTCTCTTCTATGACGATATTCCCCTCGTCATATTTGAGATTTTTTAAGTTATGTATGGAAAGGGGTGTGAAAGTTTGGACCATTTCTCCTGCCTGGTCTTCAATGACTTCCTTCATCTGTTGGATAGATGAAGGCATGGATTTTTTTGAACCCAGACTGTAGTAAAGTAGTCCTGCGGCAGCCACTGCCACCGCTAAAATGACTAAAGTTTTTCCAAAAGACATATCTTAATTTTACCAAACGGGTGGAGTAGCGCCGTCTAAATTGATAAAATGAACGCTCTATGGAAAGAAGGGTCTATTTAGCTGCAACCGGAGTTTTTGCAATTTCTCTTGCCCTGCTTGGTTTTATATTACTTAATAAACCCGATTCTAATAATGAACTGAGGTCTGTTTTTCCTGCAGTTTTGCCAACCACTGGTCCATCCATAGTTCCGACACAGAAACCACTTCCTCCAACACATATTCTTCCGCAGGCTGCGCAGATGTTTCAAACCTTTAATAACTGCGGGCCTGCGACACTCGGCATGATTTTATCCCGGTATAACATAAATATTTCTCAACAACAGCTTGCGGACGATCTTAGGCCAAATAATAATCCTCAAGGTATAGAAGACGACAAATCAGTTACGTTTCCTGAGCTTGCTGCGTACGCTCGACAGCAAGGCCTTGTCGCTTATCACCGGCCAAACGGATCGATCGAAAAATTAAAACAACTCATCGCGGCGGATATTGCCGTGGCTACCCGCACATGGCTTAACCCCGGGGAAGATATCGGGCATTACCGGGTAGTGCGAGGATATGACGACACGACGCAAGAAATCATTCAGGACGATTCATATCACGGCCCAAACCTACGGTACTCCTACACAAGCTTTAACGAGATGTGGCGGCCCTTCAATTATGAATATTTGATCATTGCACCCAAAGAGAAAGAGGATGAAATAAGATCAATATTGGGGGACGAGGTTGATGAAAAAACTGCCTGGAGCAATGCTCTGAAAAACGCAGAGAGCAGAAACGATACTTACTCCGTATTTAATCAAGCGATCGCATCGTACCATCTGGCTAATCCAAAAGAAACAGTGCGATTGTACGAACAGGTTGCATCACAGTTGCCCGCGCGGATGCTTTGGTATCAGATTGAACCGATAGATGCATACCGACAGTTAGGAAATACCGGCCGCGTTTTTGAACTCTCGGATCAGATCTTAAACAGTGGAAATCGGGGATATTCTGAGCTTTATGTCGTACGGGGAAAAGCACTTCTTGGCGAAGGGAGAAATGAAGAAGCGCGGGCGCAGTTTGAGACTGCCCTCAGGTATCATCCGGAGTCTTTGGAGATTCAGAATCTTCTAAACTCGGTTTGACCAATCCTATAAAGTAAGTAAAATAATAGTGTGAAAAAACTTATCATAACCGTTGTCGTCTTAGCTTTATTTATTCTTGCGTATTTTTTGGCTACGAATAAACCTACGCAGCCAAGTAAGAGTCTTACCGATGTTGTAAAAGACGTCATACCTCTTCCTCAAACGAAAGGAAGAAAAGACCGCGAAATAATTGCACAGGATCTTGATATTCCATGGGAAGTCGCGTTTCTACCTGATGGGGATTATCTTGTAACAGAACGGCCGGGAAATCTTCTAAAAGTCGGGAAAGATAAAAAGATCATTAAAGTTCAGGGCGTCCAACACGTAGGTGAAGGAGGACTTATGGGCTTGACTCTTCACCCAAAATTTAAGGAGAATAATCTGCTTTATCTCTACTTCACAACCGGATCAGGAGGAAACCTCACGAACAAATTAGAGCGCTATAAATTTGATGGAAATACAATATCAGAGCGGAAAGTAGTGCTCGAGGGCGTGCGGGGATCATCAAATCATGATGGAGGAAGAATTGCTTTTGGTCCTGACGGTAACTTGTACATCGGAACCGGGGACGCAGAACAACCGGAAGTAGCACAGAACACAAAATCTTTAAACGGAAAGATTCTTCGAATAAAAGATGACGGATCAATCCCGTCAGATAATCCCTTTGGAAACGCAGTCTATTCTTACGGGCACCGCAATGTCCAGGGTCTGACATGGGATGATAGGGGAAATCTTTGGGCGACAGAACACGGAAGAAGCGGATTTCAATCCGGGTTTGATGAACTGAACCTAATTGAGATGGGGAAAAATTATGGATGGCCAACTATTCAGGGGGATGAAGAACGGGCGGGCATGGTAAGACCGGTGGTTCATTCCGGAGGATCGGAAACATGGGCGCCGGGAGGAGCTACATACTTAAACGGAAGTATTTTCTTTGTGGGTTTACGCGGAGCTACGTTGTATGAAGCGAAACTTAATGGGAAAGCAGTCGGTAAACTAAAAAAACACTTGAAGGATGAATATGGAAGAATAAGATCTGTTCAGGTCGGTCCAGACAAAATGCTTTATATCACGACCAGTAATCGGGATGGTAGGGGAATACCAAAACAATCCGACGACAAACTAATCCGAATTAATCCCAACGCTCTTCGCTAAGTATTCGAGCAATCTATACTTCTTTTACTAGCAGATAAATTCTCGTCTGAAGCGCTCTTGAAAGTTTCCCGAGTACTTTGATTGTGGGGTTTGCCTTTCCTTCCTCTATTCGGGCGAGATAGGTACGATCAACCGCTGATAAAAAGGCCAATTTTTCTTGCGATAACTTCTTCTTTTTTCTTTCTAGTGAGATTTTATCACCAAGTCTTTTATAAAAAAAGTTTCCTCTCATTAAATCACCTCCTATGAGATCTTATAGACCAATTTCGGAATATTCATTGACAAACATGTCAATGACTTTTTTAGACCCTATGCTACAATAACTTCAATGAAACAGAACCTTGCGGGCATTAAAACAAGTACTTCTACCCATGGTCCTTTTTTAAAAAGACTCATTATGCCGAAAGACAAAAAAGGTAGGCTTATAAATATGAACTATGTTTGGCTCAAAACTGGGAAAGAAACAGTTCCACACTCTCACGATGATTGTGAAGAATACTTTTTTTTCCTAGAAGGAAAAGGAGAAGTAACCTTTAATGGCAAATCCACCACGGTAATAAAAGGAGACCTTATTAAGGTTACCTCAGGTGAAACTCATGTAATTAAAAATGCAGGTAAAAATACCTTGTACTTTTTATCATTTCTTGTGCTAAGAAATTAATTTCAATGACCTACCTAGTCGAAGTGCTAAAAAAGTACTATCGCAAGGATGGAAATAAATTAATTTTTAAGAATGGGCTCACACTTAACAGATTAGCGCTCGAAATGTGGGAAAAGATGGGATATCAAGGTATTGATTCGAGCTCTCTCTCAAGAATTCTAGCAGGAGAACGTTTATTTACGGCGCCCCAACTTGAAGCATTCTGTGAAAGTTTAGGTCTTGCTCAACAGGACATTTACGATCTCCGTGAGGGACTTTATTACTCTCGATTGCATAAATTTGGCCACTTGCTAGAGAATTTCAGACCTAGTTATGACGCTCTAGATTTTATTGATAGCTTAATAAAAATCGCTCATATATTCTTGAAAAAAGGAAAATATCATGAAGCAAATGACATTGTAGTTCCGTTGGAAAATTATTTAGGGGATAAGATCTCCGCTATGTATAGTCCCGTTCTGCAAACAAAAGCATTGGAACAGTTATCCACTATTGTTTATATAAAGGGAAAAGGAGAAATAGCAACTAGTTCATCTTCAATTGTTCTTAAGAGAATTTCACTTATTGTACGTAAATTGCGAGGTATCTTATTGGCTACCAAAAATAGTCTCCACGAAATACGGATTAATAATTTATTAACTCATGGTTACTATATAGCAGGAGGGTATATTAACTCTAGTGAAAAAGATGGATTATATAAAAAAGCTGTGTCAGCTGGATACAAAGCCTTCAAAGAGCTTCCTTACTCAGACATTGACAAACTTCTTACCATGAGAGTTATTGCCGTTAGTACAATCTATCTACGTGATCGGCAGAATTTTTCTAAGATCAAAGAAGAGATGTCTAGAGTAATGAATCGTTTTCCAGCCGAGAGTTATTTCTATGGAACTTATCTTTACAATGCAATTGTTCGAGGAATGCTAATATTTAAGTTTCCGGAGTCATTAAAAATTGAGGGATTAGCGAAAAAACATTTTCATAAGTCAATTGTTGGATCTCATCTCAATGAACTATCTGACATAAGACATGAGCTTGAAACGTACTTGGCGATTAAAATGGAAAATAAATACAATATTGCAATAAAAATAGATAGAGGGTTGCAAATCGCCGGTGAAGAAAATTATCCCCGACACCAAAAAAGTATTGAGAAACTTGCTCAGAAACTTCTTTAGTTTGCTAGCACCCAGTTTATTTTACTTTGTTGCCTTTTTTCCAGAGAAGTCTTGCTAAAGAAAAAAGTACTGAAACAATTGCAATCCAGGTGATAAACCACACAACCATGACAACTGCAGGGAATGTGCCGTTTGGGTTTCCATCCATCATCATCTCCGGTCCTTTTAATCTGTAAACACCAGCTAATAAACTAAGCATACGTATCACCTCCCTTCAAGCGATATTATTTTAACAAAGAACAATCTATAATGTTCTGTTATGGATAAATCAAAAAGGGAAAGACGAAAAGGGGAGCTATATATATTTAGCGCCGGCTTTTTGTGGGCGTTTTTTCCTGTCATAACATTACTCTCCTATGCAAAACTACCAAGTATTGTCTCTCTGGCATGGACTACTTTATTTTCAGCCATATTCTTTGCGGTACTGATGGCTGCCCGCAATAAATGGAATGAGTTAAAGAGTATCGCATTGTGGAAGGATACTTTTTTTATAGTGCTACTCATCGGAGTCTTTTTTTACGGCTTCTTTTTTATTGGATTGGAAAGTACTACTGCGGGAAACGCAAGCATCATTGGCCTTTTTGAAGTTTTTGCCTCCTTTATGTTTTTCCATATAATTAGAAAGGAAAGATTTTCTTTTGAACACCTCATAGGTTCAATTTTTATGGTAGTGGGAGCAATAATAGTACTTGCACCAAATGCTGGGGGGGTGCATAAGGGAGACCTTTTCATACTCGCGGCTACATTTTTTCCACCTCTGGGAAATTTCTTTCAACAAAGAGCACGAAAAATTGCATCGAGTGAATCCATTATGTTCCTCCGGAGCGTAATATCAACCCCAATTCTTTTTATTCTTGCCTTTGTTCTCGGACAATCTGCCCCGTTTGAAAGCGTGCGGGCGTCGTTTTGGTTTCTTCTCATAAACGGCTTTATACTTTTTGGATTTTCTAAGCTTCTATGGATCGAGGCAATACACCGTATACCAGTAGCAAAAGGGGTGGCGCTCGCCAGTATAAATCCGCTTTTTACACTGATCATTTCGTGGCTCATCCTTAAAGAGATCCCGAACATCTGGCAGTTTGTCTCCCTTGCACCGCTTATCTTTGGAATTCTTCTTCTTACGGATCAGTTCTCAATAAATAATAAACTTTCAAGAAAGTTCGATGCTTATATTGCATCCAATGAGGGATTGTAAAATTTAATCAGAAATCTATGAATGCGATAAATGTTGAACATCTGGCAAAAAGCTTTAAGAGCTATAAGAAACAGCCTGGTTTCCTCGGCAGCGTTAAATCCCTCTTTAAGAGAGAGTATTTTGCCGTACCGGCGGTGAATGATATCTCATTTTCAATCGATGAAGGAGAGCTTGTGGGATTCATCGGCCCAAACGGTGCGGGGAAAACAACTACTTTAAAAATGCTTTCCGGATTGGTTTATCCCACCTCCGGAAAAGTCTCGGTATTAGGATATGAACCCTTTAAGAGAAAAGCATCTTTTCTAAAACAGATTTCCCTTGTCATGGGACAAAAAAACCAACTCTGGTGGGATCTCCCCGCATATGAAACGCTTCTTTTAAATAAGGAAATTTATGAGATCAGTGATTCTGACTTTAAACACAGAGTAGAGGAGCTCTCGGAACTTCTTGACGTAAAAGATATTCTTCAGGTTCAGGTACGGAAGCTTTCGCTGGGACAAAGAATGAAATGTGAGCTGATGGCAGCACTTATCCATCAACCAAAAATTCTTTTTCTTGATGAACCCACCATAGGGCTTGATGTGGTGGTGCAGGAAAAATTAAGAGATTTCATCAAGGAATATAATCAAAAATATAAAGCCACCATACTTCTGACAAGCCACTACATGCAGGATGTAAAGGAGCTTTGTAAAAGAATCATAATAATCGATCACGGGAAATTGATTTATGACGGGCGACTTGATTCTGTAGTGAAAAAGTTTTCAAGTGAAAAACTAATCACCGTAACGTTTGAAAAGGAAGTACCGCAGATACAACTTAAGAAGTTTGGGAAAATAGAGTCGGTAGAACAAAGAACTGCAAAAATCATTGTGCCTCTTAAAAAAACCAGAGACATAGTGGCAACTCTTCTGGATGAATTCAATGTAGAAGATCTGAATATCGAGGAGCCGGAGATAGAAGAAATAATCCGGTCAGTATTTTCTAAAAAAAGAAGATGAAATATTTCAGAATTTTTCTCCTTAATGCGCAGGATACTATTCAACAAAGGACTCGGAGCTTCATCTGGTTTCTTATAGCTTTTTTAAATCCGTTTATACTCCTCATGTTCTGGGGGGGTGCTCTAAGCGGAGGAAGAATAGTAGGAGGATGGGATTCCACCTCTATGCAGACCTATTACCTTCTTGCAATCGTCTGTCAAAGCGTGCTAATCCATCATGTAGAAATTACGGTTGCAGATGAAGACATCAGACGGGGAGGATTAGTCAGAGAATTACTAAAACCAATAAGCTACATCTGGCTGAAACTTTGCCATGAGTCGCCCTGGAGATTTGTACAGGGTTTCTTCGGATTCGTGGTCCTCATACTATTTCTTGCCGCCGGTTTTTCTTTTAACATAACTCCTGCTCCTTCTATACTACTCCAAGCTCTTATCATCTCGGCTCTTGCATTCTTTCTCACCTTTCTTTTTAAATTAACTGTTGGCCTCCTTGCTTTTTGGATGACGGATATTTACGGAATCATAGAGCCCAACGAGGTTCTCATTCTTACCTTTTCCGGCGTCTTTATGCCTTTTGATCTTATGCCGACGTGGATTCAACAAGCCGGTCAATTTACACCATATCCATATATCGTCTATTATCCGGTGGTCGCTTTTATGGGAAGGGACGGAATAAATTTTTACCAGATAATGCTTATTCAACTTCTTTGGATTCTGGGATTTTATGCTTTGTATCGTGTGTTATGGTCGCGTGGTGTTAAAAAATTCTCAGGAGTTGGGCAATGATTGAAAGATATACGCGAATTTACAGGGCTTTTGTGCGGATCAGCATAAGTCGGTTCGTAGCATATAGAGGAGATTTTTTTTCAAATGTAATTGTGGGATCGGGAGTCTGGGTCTTTTTTAATGTCTTCTCCATGTATCTTGTCACTGCCCGTACTGGTACTGTCTTTGGATGGAGCAGGGGAGAGTTGATTTTAATATCTTGCCTATATAACGTCTTTATAGGTGTCTTCGGATTCCTTTTTGTCAGAAGCATGACTGAATTCCCCGATAGGGTAAATAAGGGAACTCTAGACCTGTTGCTTCTGAAGCCGGTTGATTCTCAATTTTATGTCTCTACTTACCATGCCGGACTACACAGTCTGCTGAGAACTGTTCTCGGAATAATACTTGCCGTTATTGTCTGTATTTCTTTTAATATTTCCGTTCACCCTCTTAATATTGTGTATTTTTTACTCGCCTCGTTCCTTGGATTATTGCTCTTGTATTCGCTTTTATTTTTTCTAAACACCTTTACGATATGGACTCCCAGAATAGATAATATCACCGAGCTTTTTTATACATTACGGTCCATGGGAAGATATCCGCGTGAGACATTCCGTCAAATATCCGAGATTTTTTTTATATTTGCGTCACCGTTTGTCATAATATTATCAACTCCAACGAAAGTTTTATTGGGAAGAGCGAATTTGTATGACTGGGGAGAACTTACGGTTCTGTGTGTCGCCGGACTCGTCATCTCAAGATACTTCTGGAAATTTGCACTACGATACTACACCAGCGCCAGCAGCTGATTACGCTTCCGGCTGATCCGCTTCGTGAAGGGCAGCTATTCTTTTTTGTATTTCGGGACGGAATATTTTTTTACCAGAGTCTGGTCCGGAAAATCCTACAATGCCATTATGATTTGAGACGAAATTTTGTAGAAACTTGTCTCTCTTTTTGGTTTCGTCTTTGTTGTATCTATCTGTTACATCCACTACTGCCTTTTCCCAGTCCTCCGATGTAAAGACAAATCCCTTCAGCGCAGCTTCTGTAAGTCCGACTGTTTTTCCAGTCTCTCTTGTAACTCTCTCGAGAAGATATGACTTTGCAACAGTGGCAATTTCCGCAAGATATCGAGGAGTAAAATTATCTGTATGTCTTGCTACTTCCTCCAGAACAATTTCTCTTTCCTCCTCTGATTCAAAAAGAGAATGTCCTTCACGCAGACTTTGTGATGTCGCGTGAATTTTAAGAATCTCCAATCGAGCCTCCGAATCCTGTAACCCACAATAAATTAAAATTCCAAATCGTTGAGGTTGCAGTAGCGCGACATTTAATTTTTCCGGCACATTTGTCGAAGCAATTACATAGAATCCACTATCATTTATTCCCGCCATTAGGTTGAGAAGGGTGGAGTGGATAGCACTGTCTTCCTTGGCCATTGTTTCTATATCATCTATGTGCAAAATAACCCGTCTTCCGGTACCATTTGCTACCTCTGCTATCCTTGGAAGGAGTGTTTGGTCCGATTTATCCTTCATTAATTCTTTGTGGAGCTCCAAAGGATCCACCGGGAGTATAAAGACGCCAGTATCTTCATGAAGTAGTTGTTCAATAATCAATGTTTTTCCTGTTCCCGGGACTCCAACCAACAATACCGATTCTGGGTCCTGTACAACACCTCGACTTAATTCAATATTTGCGAGTGGCAGGACAAGTCCGCGTTTAATCTGCGCGAGTGCTTCTCCCATTCCGTGAACTGAATGCTCTCCAACTTTTTTTAGACTGGAGCGCATGAGATCATAGTAAATCTGATAGAGAAGCTCATTGGGGTCGATCTCTTTTCCGGTACCTAAAATTGACCCGACCTGCGTGATAAATGCAGCCAAATCGGTTTGGTATAAACCAAGTTCTCTTACTTCAACTATATATTTGGACTCCGCAGAAGGTTCGGTAAAAAAGTTGTCCTTATTAACAGACCCCAAATCTCTAAAGACAAAAAGTCCGGTATGCAAGCTTGTTGTCGGGGACATATCAGGACCCATATACCACCCACCGGTTTTAGCCATACCCTGCTGGATGCGGGAAGTAGTAGGGTAGTTTTCAGGTGGAATGTCATTTCCTTCCGGATCAGTACGGGTTCTCACCGTAGTTTTATATGTATATTCCACGAGCTCCTCCAAAAGTGAAAACTGCTTTTCGCTTAATTCGTCTACTTCAAATTTTGCGATTACTCTGGGTTCTAGGTCCTCGTTCAAATTGTCATATGCGATTACTGAATCAAAACTAACGGGCAAAACTCCGCCATTCTCTGTAATTTTTTTACGAACTACGTGAGAGAGTGGAGCGATATTCCTTAGATCAGGAGAATGAATCAGGGGATTTAATTCGCCAAGACTTATTTCGGATTTAAAATCTTCGGGAGTAGCTGGATCGGGTGGTCCGTGTTCTGTGGATGTCGGAACTACTGGTCCACCTCTCCATCCACCACCCATCATTGCTCTGGGTCTTTCGTGTTGTGACATAATCCTTGGGCTATTCTAACAACGAGAAGGAGTGGTGTCAATGGTGCCGATGGAGGGACTTGAACCCCCACACCTTGCGGTACAGGTTCCTAAAACCTGCGCGTCTACCAGTTCCGCCACATCGGCTTAATTTTAAGATGCGGAAGGGATGGGATTCGAACCCATGATAACGTTGCCGCTATATACGCTTTCCAAGCGTACCGATTCAACCACTCTCGCACCCTTCCAAAGTATTTAATTGTATCACATCTCCTATCGCTTCTCTTAGACTTATAGTAAATCTTTTGCTATACTATCGCCATGGGGCACAAAGAATCACCACGTGCATTTGCACATTCAATTGGAGATGTAACACGAGGTTATATGGGTAATATGCATGAGGTTTTGCCAGCACGAGCAGTTGACCTTCTCCACGAGGGTACAGGTGCCCTACAAAGAATGCTGGCCGATGAGAGGAGAGATTTTGGATTTCCTCTAGCTGTCGAAAATATTGTTGTTATCCTAAATACCGCAAAGAGGGGGGACGACCCATTGAGATTTGCAATCACCATGGTTGAAGTAAATCATCATCTGGTCAAAGACCTAAGCGATGTTGAAAAAAGATTTTTTCTAGATCTTGCAGCTGCTTACGCTTTACTGAACTACAAAAGAACTGTCACTCGTCATCGACTTGTTGAAGAGTATTTTCCAGGGATGAGTCCTATGACCATAGAACAGATAAAAGGGATTAAGAAGGATGCAAAACAAGTAAGCAGATTTAGAACTAAACTTAGAGAATATGCTTCCCCGAATAATCCACAAACAAGAAAGTAAAACTACTCCAAAAGAAGAAGGGCAAGCATGACCGCAATACCTGCAAGAAGTGCTATAAATTGAATCACGTTCTTTCCTACATTGGTTTCTTTATGAAGCTCTGGAATTAAATCCGACCCCGCAATGTAAATAAAAGCACCTGCGGTATAAGAAGCAAGAAGGGGACCTCTGCCTTCAATGTTTGGCCAGCTTAATACGACCACCGCTCCCACTACTGCGGTGAGTGCGGAAATAAAATTGTAAAAAAGAGCTTTTTTTACGGTGAGACCGCCATGGATAAGTACTCCAAAGTTTCCGAGTTCCTGAGGAACTTCATGAAGAATAACGGCGATTGTCGTACTTATTCCCAAAGGAATACTCACCAGATAGCTTCCCGCAATAATAATACCGTCTACAAAATTATGAAGCCCGTCTCCTAAAATGGTAAGCGTCGTAACGGGGTGAACATGCGATGAGCCCCCGTGCTCCTGCATATGTCTCCAATGAATAATCTTTTCGATTACAAATGTCGAGACGATTCCACCGAGTATATACAGTGAGGTTTGAAGAACAAAGCCTGATTCTTCTGCAATTTCAGGAAGCAGATGAATAAACACGTCTCCCAAAAGAGCCCCTGCTGAAAAACTTACCAAGATGAGAAGGAATTCTTGTATTTTTTTCCTGCCAAACGCTAAGGTAAAAGCACCGACAAACGAAAGAAGACTTACAACCGCAACGCTTAACAAAGAATAAAGCCAAACCGTTGACATATTTAAGGCTTATTGTAACACTACTTTATTCTTTATTAAACAGGCATGCGATGAAGGTAGTAATGGGAACCGCAAGCACGATGCCGATACTTGAGACCAATGTGCGGATAATCTCGGTAGCAATTATCTCCTGGTTGATCACCGTTGCATAAGAAAGCTGTGAATCATAAAAAAGTAAAAACAGAGGAAGAGAAGCTCCAGCATAAACCAACACCAAGGTGTTTACCAGAGATGCTATATGATCCCGTCCAACTTCCATCGAGTGAGTATAGAGCTCCTTCATTCCAAAGTTACGGTTGGTTTCTTTTAGTTTTTCTACAAGTGCGGCCTGCGAGATTGTCGTGTCATCAAGGACTCCTAAAGCAGCGATAAGAATTCCAGCAAGCAAAAGACTCCTTATATTTACAGCACCGCCTTTTATGAGTTGCAGATAAGACGCTTCTTCTGCGGAAAATCCTGTGAGATGACTGACGAAGACAAAGACGTATGCGAGGATACCGGTGATGATAAGTGCCAGAAATGTTCCTATTAGAGCAACCGTCGTCTTCTTACTTATTCCGTGGCCCAGATAAAATATCACCGGCGTCATAAGAAGCGCGCCGATAAGGGTGATCAACACGGGATCATTTCCCAAAAGAATTTGAGGAATGATAAAGTTTCCAATAACTACAAAGGAGACCACCATGCCGATAAAAGAGGTCAATCCTTTCCATCTGCCGATAAACAGAATCGTCGCAATAAAAAGAAACAGTAGGGTAAGCAGCTGTTTTCTTCTTACGAAGTCGACGATGTAAACTGCGTCAGTGCCGCCGGGCCCTTTGGTAAAAGAAAGTACGACCTCGTCTCCTTTGCCGTAATTGACCTTTTGCACGGTCTGCAAGGTGTTTATTTTTATTCTCAGTTGCTTGTTTTTTTGAGGACCTTCGGTAATTCTAACCGTTACGTCATTTGCGGAATGCACCTGAGTAACAACGCCTTCCCGAAGTGTTGAGTTGATCTGTGCAGATACAGGAATCGCGGTAAAAAAAATAACAAATAGTAAGATAACAGAAATCAGTATTTTCTTCATATAACCGTCCAAAAGTATATTTTACCATTGAAAAGGGAACGTTGTCATAGTAGCATTAGAATAGTCCAACTATGCAAAAAAACGTTGTTCTGATAACGATAGTTTCACTTGCCGCAATCTTCGGTTTTTTGTTTCTCGTATATGCTTTGAGCAATCAATCCGCAGAAAAGCCGGCTCAAGTTTACCAGGAAGTTGCCAAGGTTCAGACCGGTGATCATATCAAATGGTCGCCTGCAAAAAAAACAGTTCTTGTAGAATACGCAGATTTTCAGTGCCCCGGCTGCCGATCTTTTCATCCCATTTTAAAACAGTTTGAAAAAGACCCCGAGATCGGAAAAAAAGTTACTCTTGCGTTCCGTCACTTTCCGTTATCAATGCATAAAAATGCAGTTCCTGCGGCACGCGCAGCAGAAGCTGCAGGCAGCCAAGGAAAGTTTTGGGAGATGGCTGACCTATTATTCGAAGGTCAGGAATCATGGGCGGATTTGGGAAACCCAACCGATTATTTTGTAAAGCTTGCGCAGCAGCTGAAGTTGGATACTGAGAAATTTAAGACAGATCTAAATTCCAAGGAAATTCAGGCAAAAATAGATGCCGATATAGCTTCAGGTTTCCGCGTCCAGGTAAATTCAACACCCACATTCTTCCTTCAGGGAAAAAAGCTTGAGGTTAACACCTTTGATGAATTTAAAAAACTCCTTCAAGACGCATCAAGATAACCATCATGCAGATCAAGATTGACGGAAAATCAATTTATTACGAAGTGATCGGAAAGGGGTTACCCGTACTTTTTTTACATGGATGGGGCGGGACAAGTCAAAGTCTCAAGGGACTCGCAGAGCTTGTTGCCAAAGATCATCAGTCGATACTTTTAGATTTGCCCGGATTCGGAAAAAGCGAAAATCCGGATCCGTCATGGGGAATAGAGGAGTACGCATTGTTGATTGAGAAATTTATAAAAAAATTGGGTCTCAAATCGGCAATACTGATCGGCCATTCTTTCGGAGGAACTTTATCTTTATATTTAGCCTCAAAACATCCTAAATTTGTTAAAAAACTGATCCTTTGTGCTCCATCCTTCAAAAGAGAAGGGAAGAGGTCTTCAATATCGTCGTATGGAAAATTCCTACCGTCCGTGATTAAGAAACCTCTGTACCGGATGCTTTTTCCAAAATCCGAACTGTATAAGTATCCGCATTTGGAAAAAAACTTCAGAAATCTTATAACTCACGATATAAGCCCGGAAACAATCATGATCCGCAAACCAACGCTGATCATTTGGGGCACAAAAGATTCATATGTCCCCGTCTCCCACGCCTCCGAACTCAATAGACTTATACCAGACTCTCAGCTTAAAATTATTGAAGGTTATGGCCACGGACTACCGTTGAGGGAACCTGAAATCGTCTATGAAAGTTTAAAGGCATTTATATAATGGAAACTTTTCAATATATTATTTTGTACATAGGAACTGTCATCTGCGTAGCGCATGTATATGATCTGACTTACCGCTTTCAGATTAAGGAATATAGACTTGATAGGTTCCTATCTTTTTTGAAAGAAGAGGGATTTATAAATGCCGTGTATACAAGGCAGATACGCTTTCCGTCAGCATCTTTGCGCAATATGCTTATAATAGCCCTCTCGGTCTTGCTTCTTATCGGAGTAATATTTTACGCACAGGAAGGTTCATTTATCCGCTTGATGGCTTTTGTTGTCCTGGCTCCAATTGCATCTTTGACCGTGGTTACTGTTTCGGTACTTCTCACCGAGGTCTTAGCTCAGATCAGAAGAAGAAAAATTGTAAGAGAAGCAAAAGCGCATCTATCTTTATCCAAAGCCGTGGTCATTGGAATTACAGGATCATACGGCAAAACCACGACAAAAGAATTTCTGGCGCAAATTCTGGGAAGCCGCTTCAAAGTGGCAAAAACCGAAGCCAACATGAACACCGACGTAGGAATAGCACTTTCCATACTTAAGGATGTCACTCCGGAAACCCAGTATTTTATAGTCGAAATGGGAGCATATACAAAGGGCGAGATAGAAAAAGCTTGCAGGCTGGTTTTACCAAAATACGGCATTCTCACCGCCATAGGCAATCAGCACCTGAGCTTATTTGGCTCCCGCGAAAAACTTCTTGCCGCAAAAAAGGAACTTCTCGAGGCAGTTCCTGTCAAAGGACGTATCTATATGAGCAAGACTATTGAAGACCGCAGCGTGCTGGTACGGGGCATTATGGCGCCTGTTACGCTTTTCTCAAGCGGAACCAAGGGAGATATCACTGCCAGGAAAGTAACGGGTAAAAAAAGCTCATATACCGTCGTTTACAAAAAAAAGAGTCTGGACATAGAGGTTCCCAAAGAGCTCCCTTATGCTATAGACGCGATACTTCCCGGCGTAGCCCTTGCTCTTGATCTTGGCATGAGCCTGAAAGAAATTCAGGCCGGAGTCAAAGGAATTAAGATCCTACCGGCGAAGCTTTCCCAAAGCAAAGGAATAAAGGGATCTACTCTTCTTCTGGACACTGCAAATTCAAGCGTAGAAGGCTTTATTTCGGCAGTTGATGCTTTAGGAGCTATAAAGGCAACCGGGCAAAAATATGCAGTTTCAAAGGGAGTCATTGAACTGGGTGAGGAAAAAGAGGCCTCTTATCAAAAAATTCTTTCCAAGCTTTCTAAGAACAAAGTTTCTCTTTTAACCACAGACCGGCTGTTTAAAGCTCTTGATGTTTCAAATAATGTCAGTCTGTTTGAAGAGGAAAAAAAACTTCTGGCTCATCTGCTTGAGAAGATAAATAAAAAGACTACAATTCTCCTTGAGGGTAGATTCACCCCTTCATTTATACAGAAACTGCAGGCGCAATAAGGCATGACAGGACGCTCCCAAGTTGGTACAATTGCAATATGATCTCTGCTGATTTCGCCCCCAATGAATCGTTTTCCGATGTACTATCTTCATTTTCAATAATGCTTAGGCCGTGGCAGTGGAGAAAAGGAAAAGCGCTTTCTTCAGTCAAGCAGAGGCTGAAAAAACTCTTTGGAGTAACCTATGATGTCTCGCTTTTCCTAACCGGCAGAGCTGCTTTATACCGGCTCTTTCAGGCTCTAGAGCTTGAAAAGGGTACACAGGTAGCCGTGCAAGCATTTACCTGTGAAGCAGTAGTACTTCCTCTTTTGGAGCTTAAAGTTAAACCTCTTTACATCGATATAGAAAGAGAAACGTACTCGATGAGCGTAAATGATCTTGAGAAAAAATTGACGCCCGAAACTAAGGTTCTTATACTCCAGCACACCTTTGGAATGAGGCCCTTAAATCGGGAAAAAATTCTCAAAACTGCTGCTGAAAAAGGATTGATTGTGATCGAGGATCTAGCCCACGGATTTAACAATCAATTGTTTAAAAAGCCTAATATGGAGCCTCAAAGCCAATTTCTTCTTCTTTCATTTGGAAGAACTAAAACCCTTTCTTCTGTATTTGGGGGAGCCATACTCTCAACCGACAGAAAAGTTTCGGAAAAGTTAAGGGATCTGGAAAAAGTCAATAATTTTCCTTCTTCAGGTTTTATTGCCTCGGCCCTTTGGTACAAGCCGTTGGGATGGTTTTTTAAAAAGACGTATGATGTGGGGATCGGAAAAGTACTTCATTTTATAACAAATAGTTTGCAGGTCTTACCGCGTGAAATTTCCGGCGCTGAAAAGAGGGGAGAGTTCGATCTTCAGTATATCAAGGCCTATCCAAATGCCTTGGCAAGACTCCTTTTAAATCAGTTCAAACAAATTGATCAAATAT
>CAYGGJ010000007.1:0-22658 GCA_964349415.1 uncultured Gammaproteobacteria bacterium
GCCATATGTGTATACTTTTTCTATGCCTCCAAATGGTGAAGCCGCAGGTGCAATCGACGAAGCAGAGAAAGCTAAGCAAGAGATAATTGCCAAGGTCAAAGAGATCAGCGAAGAAAAAGACGCGAAAGTTAGAGCGGAAAAGAAAGAAATTCTCAAGAAAGAATTACTAGAGGAACTTAAACAGAGAAAAGTCGCAACCCACGAAGTATTAGAGCGAGGGGTAGTAGATGCAAGAGATGAGGCTCGAGCCGTTAAACGGTCAGTAATGAAGGTGCTTGAAGCGGTTAAGCAGGGAATTATTACTCCACCGGAGCACGCAAAGGTATTAATGGCAAATCTTGCAGACAAACCACTTCAGCTTACAGACCACGTTGCCGTACAACTTTACAGCTTTATCAGTAAATACTTAACTACCGAGATTCTACTTGGTCAGCCCGGTCAGCCTTTAACGGATTTTGAAAAAGCGCTTGATGAGCTTTCCAAAAGAGAGCCAATGGCAGGGAACGTCATCAGAGAAAGCATACTGGAAAAACCTGAAAAGTTCGGACTAACAAAAGAAAAAGCGGAAGAAAGACTGGATGAAGAACTTGGTCAAAGCCACGTTTCTTCAGCAGCGGAAGATTCATTCGAAAAAAAAAGATATGAAGTAATGCGGATGCTTAATGTGGAAGGGGCAAGTAGAAACGTCATTCCCGATGAAAAAGCCCTTCGCGTGGCAGAAGCTTTAATTTCAAAAGAGAGCCTTCTCACTTTCATTCAAGAAATAAAGACGCAGATAAAGGGGAACAACCCGGGATTATCAGAAGCCGAAATTCAAAAAAAAGTCTCCGTTGAATTAGAACTGAGAATTCTGTTGTTCTACGACAATGTTTTTACCAACCTCGACAAGCATCAACCTACCAAGTACTACCAGGAGATAACCGCAAAAGATCCCTATTATAACTTTCAGGTCGTCTTTGATAGATTGGAGAAACAGTTGGGGCAACTTGCAGACAACCTATCCGGAAGTTCAGAAGGGGAGGATTTTTGGAAGATAGATCACGAGAGATTTGATGAAGAAAGGGAATATACGACGGAAGGTGGAAAGAAAGAGAAAATTAGATATCTTGTCGATAGGATCAGACCTTATCCTATCAGAAAGGCTGCATCGCTTCCTGACTTCTTGAAATATTTACAGATCGTAGTAAATCATGAGCAGGATATGAGGGAATTTCTTCATAACGCCACTGCAATGTTCCATAATCCCGCAGGTGAAGGAGGATTCTATAAGCAGCTCGCGGGATATGCGGAAAAGATGAGATCTTCAGATATAGATATGTTTCTGGCAACCGCCGATAATAAATTCTTCATGGAGGCTTTTAACCTATATCACAAAATTACCCAAAAAGAATTTGCCAAATACGATTGGAGACACCCCGAAGCATTATTTGAGGTTTATCAGGGAAACATGACAAAAATAGAACATCAGGTGATGGAAAGGTTGAGAAAAATGCATGGTGGAGATGTGGAGGAGTGGCGTCTCATTCGTGCTATGAAGATGGCGGTGGGTGCTTCGCTTGGAGTATTTATGACAGAGGTAGAAAATGCGGCATATGCCGATCCAAATCTCGACGAGAAGGGAAGCTTTTCGTTCAAATCGTATTATCGTAATGATGCCGCCGCGATCGGACCCTTAAATCCCTTCACTCATGATTTCTGGCGTTGGCAGCAAGCAGGGACTCTTATGAGCGACATGTTGTTTTTACCGATTCAGGAAAAGATGCCTGAGAAATGGTGGCAAAGACTGCATCCTAAAAACTGGAGAGTATGGGATCATACCAAAGTATATAAAGAGCTGAAAGGATATAGGGAAGAATTCGAACAAAGAAAAAAGCTTACGCCTCTTGAGGATTCAATCCGACTCATAGATATGCAAAATCCCGGAAGGATCGGGGGACCCATTACAAGGGGTGGTTGGAGGACGTATTATTCTTTTGAGGATTGGTTGGTGTGGAAGTCTCCCGAAGGTAGACCAACTGAAATATTTAATTTTGAAGAATCATGGAAGGCGATAGAAAATATAGGATTTGAGCCACTACTTAACTTTGTCGGCAAATTTGACATGAAACACTTTGAGGGAAATGAATTGAGAGAATTTTTTGAATATGTTTACGACAAATACCAAACCTCAGGAGATATGGGCTTCGGCGATTACTTTGCGGGAATAGAGCAGAAAATAGAAAAATTGTCCGATTTCAAAGGTACGAAACATCAGAAAGAGGAGCACGTAAAAGAAAAAACAAAAGAAATATATCAAGATGAACTTTTTAAAATACTTGCGAGAGCCTTAAAGCAAAGAGTGCCGACCATCTTTCTTAGACTTGAGCGGGGAAGATTTATGGAAAAGGGCAAGGGTGATCGGATTCTGGATAAACTACAAGATGCGTATGGCGCAGAGGAAGCAGAAAAAATCGTTGACAACATCATTTTAGCGGAAACTCTTCTAAGAGAAGAGACGTCGTCTTACATGATAAAAGGCATAGAAGAAGGAAAGAGGCTTAATGAAGTTGAATATCATGGTTATAAGTACGAACTGACTCCTGAAAAACTTAGAAGCTTATTGAAAGCAAGCGGAGTAGATGGAGCAGAGATAGACACTGCGGTGGAAGCCCTTAGTACAATCCGTGATAGTTTTCTTACAACAGGTTACCTAGATAAATTTTCCGAAAAAATAAAGCAAAACGGAAAAGGCGGACCTAGGACCGATCTGCCATTTGCAATTGCACCCGACGAATTTGATATGCGTTTTATCAATTTTCGCTCGGCAGGTTCAAGAGTCCTTGCCAGATTGACCGGTGAACTAAACCATGGAGAGGAGAAAATGTACGCTCATTTAAAGAACTTTGGCAAGATCCTGAAAGAAACATCGCTAGATGGGAAACATGACATGAGCAACCTTATTAAAGCATTTGAAGATATAGAAGAATACATGGAGACACTTCATGGAAAAGAGTATGCGTATCAATGGGTTGATCACCTGGCTCAGGTTGCCATTGCATATTTTAGAAAAGACACATGGTCGAGGAATTTCTTGACAAAATTCTTAAGGATAGGGAAATACAATTCAATGGCTGCTGAAATATCCGGAAAATTTCGTGGCGTTTGGGAATGGGAAGTAGCAGATATTCACCACTTCATAAGCTCTCTGGAGCGGAAAAACATTTTTCAGAAAGACCCATTTGATGTATCAAAAGTCAAAGTGGAGCCAAGGAAGATATTTGGCCGTGAAGAAATATTTGGAATTAGTTTTGGAAATAAAGTAACAAGGGGGCACGATTTTAAATACTACGGACACAGACTAAGTAAAGTGACAGGAAGCACTATATTTCATATAGGGTCAGAGATAATTAACAAATACATTCCTTTATTTTTACTAGCCGTCCTGTGGATATATGTATCACAGGCTTTTAAAGATGCCTCGGGTGAAAAGAAACATTAGGTTTAATATGCTATTATAATAGCTATGCGAAAAGCGCTTAATTTTTCTAAGAGTCTTTCTGCCTTACTTTTTATTGCACTTTTTTTTTCTTTAATAACGCTTCTTATCCCCAAACACGTATGGGCCCAAACAGATAAGCAAAAGCAACTTGATGAAATATCTGAGGGTTTCAATAAAATGTTTGGAGATACTAAATTAATTGGTATCAACTGCGGACTTGTTGGTGGTGGAAAAAGCGCAAAATGTTGCAATATTGACAGAAAACCAAATATTGACCAACAGATCAACAGCTTGTTTCCGGACTTCTTATGTCTTCCGGATATATTGTCTGTCCCCTTAAATATAGGATTGGCTCCATTAAAAGCAGCAGGACAAGCTGCAAGTGGGCTGGTAAACATCGTCACGGGAGATTTCGAAGGAGGACTGCATGATCTGGGATGTGGCGCAACCTTTGGATTAATAGGTGGATGTAGTAATAATCCGACAGAACCGTTTTGCTTAAGTAAAATTCCCAAGGCTTTTGCCGTACCTATCATAAAGGCAACGCCCATACGAGATCTTGCCTATTTTAAAACCCTAAAAGATGCAAAGCCTTGTGAGGAAGGAGCTTATCCCAGTATCAAAGATACAAAAAACCCTAGTTGCGTATGCAAGAGAGATCCGGTCGGGACCAAAGAACTCTGCAATAGGTATATCAAAACTCCGGGTGAACTTCGATCTTGCGTCAACTGCAATGGCCTCTGGACGGGCGTGGGTTGTATGGGTACCAATCTTACGAGTTTCACCGGAAGTCTAATAGGCATAGGTGTGGGAATTGCAGGGGGGATCGCATTCCTTTGCATATTGTACTCTGCGATTCTATTTCAAACCTCAAGAGGAAATCCTGAAAGCATCAAAAAAGCAAGGGAATATATGACCAACTGCATAATAGGATTAATACTCATTCTCTTCTCTGTATTAATTCTGAGGATCGTAGGGGTAGATATACTAGGATTGCCTGGCTTTCAATAAGAAGTACTTAATGACCAGACTGCCCCTTACTATCTATACCAAAAAGACCCCGGACTACAGGAATACGACCTATGGTTGTCTTCAGTCCATCCGGAAGTTTTGCTCCAAGCTGGGATCCATAATACCGATTGGTCATATACTTCGAGAACATTCCGCTTCCACTTGTACCAATTGCAGCGGCACCGCCAAAGAAGGTGCTCAAGCCAAATTTAACCGGAGATTCTTTTATATCAAATGCTTGTCTCACGGCTTTTATCACATCAGGTATGACAAACAGAAGACCGATTCCTATAAGAATGTTGAATACAGTAGGTGCCCTGCTGTAAATAAATGGAGGCTGCCAAAGACTACCTTCAGTAGCGGGTGTGTTAACAATGATCGTAGAGAGGAGTATAAATATGACCGTAATTGGAAAAGCCAGTAGATCTGCAATGAGATATTTGATCCATTTCATGAAATTATTTTTTCCCGGGAAAGCGTTGGGAAGTATCATGACAGGCGCAAAAATGACGTACATGATTATACGAATATATGCGATAAACAATAAGAAGAAAATTCTGAAAAAAACTAAAACACTGGTGGTTACCATGATAAACAAAGATAAAAGGAGTTCGGCAATGGAAGATAATATTGCTGCCAATACTGCATAAGCAGCAATGGAAATGATCCAAGCGATGATCCCTCCACCGGGAACTCCCTCACCTAGACCCACAGAATCCGATAAAAAAGTCTTTGTGTTTGGTATAAGGGTCCAGACGAGTCTTACGGTCAAAACTATAATAGCTCCTCGAATGGCAAAACTTACGACAGAGGGTAATAAGGAGAAAATGGCATAGCCTACATTTAAAATTTCCCCATTGAAAAAAATGTTATTAAGAAGGTCAGTGGGATTTGCGATTATAAGCTGGGTTTTGGTGACGGCATCCAGTGGAGGACTTGCAGCGTTTGATAAAATTGACACCGCAAGGATCATTATGATATACATCATATCTATTAGAAAGCCTGCAATAGCAAATGAAAACGTTATGAGAACAAGGGTAATTACAATACGTGGAAGAGAATTTTCAATAGAGATGACAGTCTGTGGATTGATCTTAACCCTAAACATAATCATGAAGCCAATTGCCATTAATACTAAGACCAGGAGAACATAGACGACATCACGGAAAAGCCTCCAGAGCTGTAAAATTGGCCGGAGTGACGCAAATCCTATACCTTCTGCTGCATACGATTTAGGTATAAGTCCTGCGTCCTGAAGACCTGAATGTGCCCAATATACGCCGGAAGCGGGAGGATTGGAAAAGGGAATAGTGACAAGATTTGTCATTCGTCCTACGATACTTTTGTCAAAATACCTATCCCCATCAGAGGGATTATCAGTACAAGCTTCTCCCATAAGAAGACAGATGCCGTTTCGATAAAGAGCAACCATCTGTTTTCCTTCGATTGTGGAGCTATATTTAGGGTCTTGTATCTTTGCGTAAATTTCGCGCCGTGCTTCCTTGACAGGATTGGCATCTACCTGAATTTTATTTTTTGTGAAAAAATGAGAAAAAAGCGTGAGGGCGATAAAGTAGATTGCAAAAACAAAAATGATTTTTTTACCTACACGAAACGCCTTGTCCAAAAAAGGAATCATTGATTTCATTGTAGTTAATTCCAAAGCTATTTGTCAATTAACAGCCGGGTGTACTGGCTGGTCCTCGAGGATTGATAATATCGACATGAAAATGGTCATTATGTCCAGAGACGCACGACATCTGTTGAAGTGAAAGATTGTTTGCACGGGCATACCCTAAAACAGCCGAATTAACTGCCCTGTCACAGTACCAAATATTCTTTATTAGATTGGTGTTCGCAAACATTTTCCCCAGTTCAATACTGCGATTTCTATCACCGGATGTGTTTGCCGCAGATTGGTTGGTAATAGTAATGTCTACAGCCACACCCCAACGATGAGAATTGTGGCCGGAGGCATTCAGATCTCCCACACGCAATCGTGAATCCGGAAATCTTGCTTTCCAAGCTTTTGCTACGGTATAAATCGTGCCTATAAGTTCTTTTTGTCCCCATCGTTGGGCAGGACATGTACCGGAAGAGAAAACGTATTCGTCTGCAGTAGGTAGAGGCATCTGGTAATAGCCAAGATTGTTTGCGCCTCCCAGATTGGGCGGAAGCATAACATTACCTATTATCGTACCTTTTCCGGCCGGTGGTTCGGGGGGCGGAAGAGTGGGTACTTCAAAATTAAACAATATATCAGAAAGATCATCTAAGGTAGCGGCATCTTTTTCTTGTTGAGTATTTTTGGTTTTTCCGGTAGGCTCATCATCATCACTTCCTTTTCCATGGTTTAGATCAGCGACAAGATCATCTCGTAATTTTAAGATAGCTTGAGGTATGGGGTCTTTTGAAACGAGGATTTTATTAGATCCACCCAAATATACCCCAAGCAATCCGTTTTGCGCTAGATATTCTTTAAGCTTGTCTTCGGAACCGTCTATTTTTAACTGTATAAAAAAAGTATCTGTCCCGGAATCATAGTCCATTTCAAAATCGGCTGATGATTGGGGAAGTTTCTTCTTTAGTTCCTCAAGTCTTGCCTGTTGTTGGGGAAGGAGACCTTTGTTCTTTTCCCTAACGGCGTCATTTAAAGACGAAACGGGATTTCCACCCCTGGAATTGAGGATGGTAGTGGGTATCGGAGTAGGTGAACTAGTTGATTCGTTAGGTTTTTTGCTCAGAAAACTTGAGAGTAATAAACTAAAAGCAACAAGAACAATAAGAATTCCAGCAGCTCCGATCAGAACTTTGTTGATATTCATAAGCCGAGTAATGAAACCGGGTTGCCGGTACTAACGCCTAAATGCAAGTGGGGGACACAATTAGCTGAGCCTGAATATCCAATTGTCTGACCGGCACTGACTCTGGCTCCCTGGCTTATCCCCGGAGCAATTCTTGAAAGATGCGTGTACCACCATTGTCTTCCGCCAACGTCGAGATAGACGGAAATTCCCGCCGATCGACTCGAGCATCTCATATCCCCGATCTTTATTCTTCCGATAGTTCCCGCTGCTATAGCACATAATGGCGTGCCTACGGGCGCCGCAAGATCAACTGCATTTGAAGACTGCCAGTTATTATAGGGTGGTCGGCCATTATGCGTGCCTACACCGGGCCTTCCGACTACCGCGTGATTCCTATCAGCAAAAGGATAACCGCCAGTCGCACAAGTCCCCCCACTAGGACTCTTTCCTGCTGGTTGTTCAGGGGGAGGTGCGGTAGGTACGGTAAAATTAAAAAGCACAGTGGACAGGTCTCCTAAAGTTGCTGCATCTTTTGCTTGTTGTGTATCCTTGGATTTTCCCGCTACCTCTTCCCCATCTACTTCATTCTTAATCTGCAAAACAGTATCTTTGGCGTTAGTAATTGCCGTCGAAGGAGATTCGTTAGTCTGTATAAACTGTGCCGACCTGTCTTGAAATATCTGGGTCAATTGGGCATTTTCCAAAAGGGCATTAAGTTCTGAATCTGCTTGCGAGGTTTTCTTTTGAATAAAAAACAAATCTAGCTCGTCCGAATAAGCAATTTCGAGATTTGAGGAAAAATAAGGAAGTATTAACTTGAAAGCATCTAGTTTGTCCTTCTCATCCTGATTGTAGTCAAAGTGATCCTCCAGCTCCACTTCAGGGTAAAATACTTGTTTCCCGCCAGAAGAGTTTAGTTGCTGAGTAGGGATAGGAGTTACTGTTGTATTCGTCTGTTGAACTTCTTTATTGAGAAGACTAGATAGAAAAAGAAAAAAAGAAATAAGAACGATCAATACACCCCCTGCGATTAAAAGAGCCCTATTCATTACTGGTGGATTGTTTTTGATAATACTCTTCTTCAGCCTTTTTAACCTGTTCGTAAACCGGATTTGTCCCAAGCACAAAAAAATCCCTGTAGACATTTTTAATATCGAGCATTCCCTTAGTTCGCAGATATTCCTGGAATTTTTCAGCTGCATCCTCTGTTTTTAATGCCACAAAGTATTGATCGAGGACTTTAGAATAATTTATGTCAAACTCAGGTGAGTAATAGGGGACCTCACTATCGAATCTTTTTAAGCGTTCCAATTGCTTTGCAGAAAATCTTCTTGTTTTTTGTGAGGCTGCGTTTAGTTCGTTTTCTGACAAAGTAGGGAGAGGTCCGCCTTCAAACCCACCAGGCCTGTTTGAAAACTGTGTTGGTAGAAGAGTCGGCGCCACAGTTCCTACGGAGCTATTTCTTCTAAAGAGACTACTTAAGAGAACTGCAAAAAAAAGAAACAACACGAGACAAACCGCGATGATCGTAAGATGCTTATATCTGAAAAGGCCTTTCATATACTAAAAACTATTATACCTTTGTAAAAATGTTGTAAACAGTCTTTCAAAGTCTTGTCCAAGTCTCCCCCCATCGTATGCTCCACACCCTCCAGCATAGCAGCCGTAAGCTCGCCTAATTTGAGCAAATGTCCACTCCGGTCCGGTGGGTTGTCCATCTGATTTAAATTTTTCAGCTGCCGCATAAACTGAATCACGTATATTTTCGACATTTGGAACATGAGTATAGCCTCCAAAACGGTTAACAGCCGTAGCATAGCGAGGCCATGTATTTCCCATAAACTGCATGGGACCCTTGGCTCCTATAGAATTCCGATAGCATTTGTGACCAGGAGGTAATCCTCCTCCTGGTCTTGAGTACTGTGTAACTAAATTAGAAGGGAGAGATAACATTGCCCCACACTCAATACTCATAATTGCCTTTAAGAATTTTGGAGGTGTGCCGACCTTTGCACCGGCTTCGTTAAAAATCTGATCAAGGGCGCCGGGATTTGCTATCTGTCCAGATCCACCTTTTCCTCCGGGTGGAGGACCATAGGCTGAAGGAGGGAGCGTTGGTACTTCAAAATTAAACAAGACGTCAGAAAGATCCCCAAGCGTAACAGAGTCTTTCTGAAGTTGTGTAGTTTGTTTTTCATTTTCTGGCTCTTCCGGCTCTTCAACGGATTTATTTAGCCGGTTACTTAGAAGGACATCGTCGTCCTTTTGGATAACTGCCCTCACCGGACGATTTGAAATTGAGAATAAATGACTATAGTCGTTTTTTATGTCACTCATGTTATTTTGGTTTAAAAAGTCATTTAGTTTTTGTTCGCCTTCAGCGGTTTTTATCTGGGCATAGAATTTACCCAGATTGTCCGAATAGATAAGTTCAAAGTCGTTGGTTGATCGAGGAAGATTCTCAATAAACTCATCGACTCTTTCGCGCTGATCTTGCGAATACACCCTTCCCTCGTTCTGAACCAAGGAGCGGTCTTTTAGTTGATTTGGACTGAAGTTGACAGGAATTCCTCCTCTTTGAGCTAAGATCGAGGTGGGGATGGGTGTAGGGGCTCCCCTTTGGGCAAGTTCTCTTTCCCTAAAAAAACTACTAACAAGTATAGAAAAAAGAATCAGAAATATAAGGAAGATTAAAGAGCCTACAATAATTTTATTCATGATTTATCTCTCATCGCAGATTGACAATAAAGCAAAATTAAGCGAAAATTAACTAAGCTGGCTTCTCATTGATTGTATAAGAAAAGAGCCCGTCAAGTCAACCTATGGCACAAAAAAACTTCACTCCGTTAAACGTAAATCCGGAAAAACAAAAGAAGACAAAAACAGTCCTTATTGTAATTGCCGCAATCACGGCAGTAATTTTAGCAATTGTAATTATTGTGCTGATTCAACAAGCAGGTCAGGTAGAGGAAAAAAACAATCAGATGCCGTCACCCATCCCGCCATCTCAATTGCCGACTGAAGAACCTACTGAAGTACCGCTTCCTACGCCGACTACTATTCCCACCGCAACAGATAGCTCTACGCTTAATCCTGGAACAGCGACACCAAACCTTGTTCAATCACCTACGGTTACGCCATGACAAGTCAGAATGTTCAGTTTTCTCTTTTTTTTATACAACTTTTTCTTGTGTATTTTGTCTCCCGTCTGACGATCAAAGAATTTTTTATAGGCGCACGAAGTTTCATTAAAAGCGATCGTACGATAGGGATTCTGGCAACCGTAATTTTTTTCCCGGGAACCGTAGTACATGAAATGGCTCATATGCTTGCCGCATTGACACTTATGCTCAAGGTAAGAGAGATCAAGATTTTTCCGACGATCGAAGAATCAGAGATTAAACTCGGCAGAGTGCTTTATGAGCGCAAAGACCCGATACGTGGAATTCTGGTAGGTGTGGCACCGCTTTTTGCCGGACTTTTTATTTTCTTTTTCTTTGCTTATTTTAAACTTTTCCCAAACCAGAATTTTCTATTGAATATTCTGATTGGATATTTGGTTTTTACCATCTCTACGACAATGTTTTCGTCAAAACAAGATTTAGTTGATCTTCTATACCTTATTCCGTTTTTTATAGCCATTATGGGACTGATATACATATTTGATGTCAAAATAGATCTGGTGATTCAGAATCAAAAAGCGCTCCAAAAAGTGATGGATGTATTTGCTCAGATCAACTTTTTCCTCTTTATCGCTCTTGTTATAAACGTACTTTGTATTTTTCTTCTAAAAATATTAAAATCACTTGGTAAGAAATAATGGACATACTTGCACAGTCGGTCAAAATAAACGGCAAAAAAATTACAGGACCTCTGGATCCAAATGTTAACTGGACGCTTGGGGAAGTTATTAATCGTTTAATGCAGGTGGTGGTACCTCTGGCGGCCATAGCGCTTTTTTTTATTCTTGTCTGGGGTGGCTATGATTTTCTTCTTTCGGGTGGAAATCCGGAAAAGGTGAAAAAAGGAAAGGCAAAGATTACGGCAGGTTTGGTCGGATTTTTTCTGCTCATCACCTCCTATCTTGCGGTCAAACTTATTTCACAGATATTCGGACTGGGACAAGGCATTTTTCAATAAGGTGTAAGAATGGTACTTAAGAGGCTCCGGTTGGTAAACTTCAGAAACTTCAAGGATAAGACGGTCGATTTTAACAATAATCTTACGATCATAATTGGCGAAAATGCCAAAGGAAAAACCAATCTACTTGAAGCCGCACATTTTGCTTTAAACGGAGTAGGATTTCGTGAGTCTAAAGAAATTGAACTTTTATACTTTGATATGAAAGGACACGCCAGCGTAGAGGCTGAATTTGAAAAAGACGGCAATAAAAACGTTTTTAAAATTATCCTGGTAAAAAAAGATCAGGAAGACACTGGGCGGGTAGAAAAGAGTTTCTTTGCCGGCCGTACAAAAAAAAGACAGTTTCAGTACAGACAGGAGCTTTTGCGGGCTGTTTTATTTACTCCTCAACAGATAGAGATTCTTACCGGTTCACCGGAGAGAAGAAGAGAGTACTTTAACAAGCACCTTTCTCTTTATGATTTTGAGTACAAAAAAAGACTGGACAATTATGAGAAAGCCCTGCGAAGGCGCAACAAAGTCCTTGAAAAATATATAGATATAAATAAAGCGCAGGAAGAGCTTTCCTTTTGGGATAATTACCTCCAAAACGAGGCTTCCTATGTCACAAACACCAGAGAGTCATATATAAACTTTCTCAATGAGAACCCAAAGGTGAGTTCGAAGGAATTCCACATTGAGTATCTGAAGAACGAATTCAGCAAAAAAAGGATAGCCGAAGTCAGGGAAACCGAACTGGCAGCGCGACGCACGGTCATTGGGCCGCAAAAGGATGAATTCCAGATCTCGCTTTTGGAAGAGTCGGATAAAAACATTCACCGTTTCGGTTCACGAAGTGAGCAGAGATTAACGATATTGTGGCTGAAACTGGGTGAAATGAAATACTGTAGGCAAAAAACTGGAAGCGATCCGATCCTCCTTTTTGACGATATTTTTTCAGAACTGGATGTGAAAAACAGAAAGTTGATCTTTAAGGTTATCGAACACCATCAGGTGATAGCCACTACTACAGAAGAGGAGGTTCTTCCTATAGCAAAGCTCCAAAAGTCAATAATCAGGATTTGAAATCAGCCTCATTTGATACAATAAGAGTACTTAAACCTTGGAGAGGTGCCGGAGTGGCCTAACGGGCTGGTTTCGAAAACCATGCACCCTGAAAGGGGTACGGGGGTTCAAATCCCTCCCTCTCCGCCAAAAAACAAACATGAGAATTTATTTGGTCAGACACGGTGAATATTCAAATCCCGACAACATATTCCCCTTTCATCTTCCTGTTACTCTTTCAGAGGAGGGTAGAGAGCATATTAAGCGTGTTGGATCGTGGTTTCAACGAAAAGATGTTCGCAAGATTCCAATCTACACAAGCCCCATATTGCGCACTAGAGAAACCGCGGAAATCATTGCTTCATTTACTAACTCGTCCATTGAAAACGATGACAGGCTTATAGAAAGCTATAGCCCAAATCTTCAGGGTAAAAGGCAGCCTGGTAAAGAAGGAGATAATGCTGCATGGCAAATGCAATGCAGCGATCAGTCCAGAGAGTCGAGTGAATCGGTGCAGAAGAGAATGATTGAGTGTTTTAACGAAAAAGCACGCGAAGGAAAAGATTGCGTATTGGTCTCACATGGTGATCCTCTAACTGCTCTTTATTATCATCTTATACAGAAAGCGCTCGTCTCGTGTCTTTTTGACGATGAGCATATAGACATCTACATTAAAAGAGGAGAGATTGTAAGCGTACAGATAGACGGTGACGATTACCAAACAGAAAGAATTACGGTTTAATCATGAGGGTTTCTGCGAAAAAGCTGGAGGATTTTAAGCAGGATATTTGGAAATACTATAACAAAAACAAGCGTGATCTTCCGTGGAGAAGGACAACTGATCCCTATCTGATCGTTGTATCGGAAGTCATGCTCCAACAAACCCAAGTTGCAAGAGTTGTTCAAAAATTTAATGAATTCACAAGAGTTTTCCCGACCTTTAAAACACTTGCTCTAGCCTCAAAAAGTGATGTTTTAAGGCTGTGGCAGGGCATGGGTTACAATCGCCGGGCGCTCTATCTCAAAGCCCTAGCCGGAATAATAGAAAAAGAGTATAAAGGAAGGCTTCCTGACAGTCCAAAGGTGTTAATTAGGCTTCCTTCTATAGGTCATGCGACAGCAGGCTCAATAGTGGCCTTTGCATACAACAAGCCGACTGTATTTATAGAGACCAACATACGCCGGGTTTTCATACATTTTTTCTTTAAAAACGGAACCGGGATAGATGATAAGGAAATCTTACTACTGGTTGAAAAAACACTGGACAAAAGACGTCCACGGGAGTGGTACTGGGCCCTTATGGATTATGGAAGCATGCTTGCAAAAATACTTCCAAATCCCAACCGTAATAGCAAGCACTACGTAATTCAAAAACCTTTTCAAGGGTCGAACCGTCAGCTCAGAGGAGCAATTCTTAAACTTATACTAAAGCAAGGAGGCCTGAGTAAGAAAGCCCTTTCCGACAGTCTGCCGGGTAGCAATTCCAAACTTGCAGCCATTCTTAATAGCTTGGTGAAAGAAGGATTCTTGGTTAAAAATGCGCAGACTTATCAAGTACAATAGGCCATGGACAAACTGGATTTGGAGAAGAAAAAGAGAAGAGTGGGGGTGATTCTAAAGGAGCTAAAAAGACTATATCCGCATGCCAAAATAGTACTCAATTACTCCAATCCATGGGAACTACTGGTCGCAGTGATACTCTCAGCACAGTGTACTGACAAAAAAGTGAATGAAGTTACAGCCAAACTGTTTCCTAAATATAGGACTTTAGAGGACTATGTGAAGGCAGATCCGAGGGAATTTGAGCAGGATATCTACTCTACGGGCTTTTATAGAGCCAAGGCTAAAAACATACTTTCTACGGCTAAAATCATCAAAGAGAAGTACAAAGGACGAGTTCCGGATACCATGGAAGAATTGCTCACCCTGCCTGGGGTAGCCAGAAAAACAGCCAATATTGTGCTGGGCAATGTCTATAAAAAGTATGTCGGGATAGCCGTGGATACACACGTAAAGAGGCTCTCGATTGTGCTTGGTTTGACGGTCCAAACCGACCCAAACAAGATAGAGCAGGAATTGATGAAAATCATCCCTGAAAACGAGTGGTTTATTACCACCTATAGATTAATCTCCTATGGTAGGGAATATTGTGTTGCAAAAGGCCATAACCATACAGAGTGCCCCTTGTCAAAGGTGTTAAAAGAGTGACAATTTCCTGTAGTGTTTGGACTTATAAAGCAGCCTTTAAAAAGGGTCATTTTTGATGTCAATTTAGACTGTCCTGACGCTCCAAAGTATTAATATGCCTTGACTAGCGGGCTATGCCCTAGTCTGATAATATTACTATATAATTTAGATTGTCAGGAAAATCCAAAGTACTCAAATAAATTCATCTAGAAAACAGCAACATATGCTTGCAAGATCAGGTAAAATAACGGTATGAAGCAGATTCTACCCTTCTTTTATGAACAAAATAAGCTGGTTGCAGCGCTCACAATCATCATTTCAGCCTATCTACTAAGCCTCATCTGTAAATTGATGATTGATTTCATCTTTCGAAGAATGCAGAAGAGATTTGTGGATAAAAAGCCTCATGCTTTTGCTAAGACGCGGACCGTGAGGGTCCTCTTAAAAAACGTAATTGATGCATTTTTCCTCTTCATAGCGGTTATGATGATTCTTGCCCATTTTGGCTATAATATCGTACCGCTTCTTACAGGTGCAAGCGTGCTTGGTTTGGCCTTGTCCTTTGGCGCCCAGACATTCTTTAAAGATTTGATAGCCGGTTTTTTTATAATAACCGAAGATCAGTTTAACATAGGAGATAAGATAAAGGTAAAAGACTTCACCGGCACTGTATATAAGATGACACTTCGCATGACGGTTTTGAAAGACGAGAAGGGAAATCTGACCTACATCTCAAATTCTCAGATAGAGAATGTCACCCGATACAAATAAGATTATCTTAGTTTTCTTTTAGCTTCAGCCTGTACAACTAGACTATGAAAAGCTCTAATCGATGCTTCGCTGAATCTATCCACCATTGTATCTGCAGAAGGTAAGACGATTTTACCATTATGATAGTCTTCTTCTTTAATTACCCAATCCATTGCATTGAGTTTTAACCCAACTCGGGCTAAAGCTCTCATCGCAAGTTCACGCTTTTCTTGCTTAGAGAGGGTAGTTCCAAGTCGGAAAGCCGTAGCAAGTCTGTCAAAGTGATCAAATTCAAGCGGATTGTCACCGCTTGCTAATTCTACAGATGCTTCAGTATCTCTGGCTAAATCTACAAGTTTTGGAAACAATAATGCATGTCCTGCACCTTGATGTATCAACACGGAAACCCTTGATTTTTTACTTAATTCTGGGTCCGAGTCAATCAAGGTCTTCAATCGTGGACCAATACTTCTCTCCATAATACTTTCTCTATGATCTTCCAGCTCAGCCTCATATCGTATAAAAGTAATAATGTTATCCAGGGTTTTATTAAAGTCTGGAACAACTTTATCTAAAAGCCCCCAGTTTTCATAATGATCATGAATTTCCTTTGCTCTTTCATGGGTTTCGGAGTAATCCATGGGTGTAATTCTAACACCGGTTCCGAGAATACTTTTTGTCTCAAAGTCTGCAAAAGGGGTAAATTTTCCATCAGCGTGTGAACGTTCCAGTTCCTTTCGAGCACTTTTATCACCCCGAGAGATTCTTGAAAACAGCCTTATCATTTCCATAGACCAGCAGGTTATTTCTGGAACAAAAACATCAACCCCTGAAAAATACGGCATTAATTCTTCAAAGTCAGCCTTATCACTATGTCCTCCGTAGAAAACGGCAATGTCTACATTACCGGGGAGAAATGGTTTGGTAGCGAGAGGCGCTAGCGCTGCGGCTATTTCAGACGGCCGGGGCTCGTAGACCTTCCGTTTTAAGATTTCCACGGCTAATTATACCTCAAAAGAGGTTAATTTACTATAGGTATAATGAAGTAATTATCTATATTTCTCTTTATGTAGTGTGGGGACCCCGTTATTTATGATGAGGTAGTGTGCCAGTCCGTGGCGGATTAAGCCGTTATTGATAAAATTGTTTTTAAGGTCGAGTTCGGCCACGTGGGTATGTCCGCAGACTAAAACCTCATTTTTTTTGAGTTCTCTTCTAATTTTTTCCTTTATGACTTCGTTAAACTTTCCGTATAAAAATACAAGACCTTTTACCCCAAAAAGCCTTACCGCAAGTCCTTCAAGCTCTCCCAATAAAACGTTTAAATATTTCGGGAGTTTTCGTACTTTGTAGATATCATCAAGATAAGGAGCAAGCCGGTTTCCATGCTCGAAAATATAGGTATAGTTTGGTGTGATAAGCCGATAGCGTAGATGTGATTCGTCACAAAACTTCTCTATTCTTTTGTCAGAGAGGATTTTTTTGTCATGATTGCCGAAGATATAGACCGTCTTTTTTTTCTTCAAAAGAGGGAGAAGTTCTTTCCATGGAGAGTTCAGAAATTCTTCAAAAGAGATTGAATATCCCTCCCAAAAGTCTCCATTGATAATAACCTGGTCCACGGATTCAACCAGCTGCTTTAAAAAGATCAACTTATCTTGTTCAAAGTTTTGATCGAGATGAGAGTCTGAGATAACTAGTATTTTCATATGGCTTTAAGCTTTGCTTTCTGCCATAGATTTTACTACATTTTGAGGAACCTCTTCGTAGTGTGAAGGTTCCATGTAGGGGATACCGCGCCCTTCGGTAAGAGAACGGAGTACTGTGACGTAACCTGAGAGTTCTCCCAAAGGCACATAAGCCTTGATCACCGTGCTGTTTCCGCGCTTTTCAGAGCCTAATATTTTTCCACGTTTGCTGGATATATCTCCAATAGTTACACCCATATATTCGTCAGGAACCGTTACCTCCAGCTTCATAATTGGCTCAAGAAGCTGTAATCCTGCTTTCTTCGCGCCGTCCTGAAGAGCCATTGAGCCTGCAATTTTAAAGGCGATATCTGAAGAATCAACATCATGGTAGCTTCCGTCATATAGAGTTACTTCAAGGTCTGTCAAAGGGTAGCCAAGGAGAACTCCTTTTTCCAGGGCTTCAATTACACCTTTTTCAACAGATGGAATAAACTCGCCCGGAATTGCTCCACCCTTGATTTTGTTTACAAACTTAAATCCTTCACCACGGCCCAGTGGTTTAAGTCTGAGAAGACAGTGTCCGTATTGACCGCGTCCTCCGGTCTGCTTAATATACTTGGCTTCTGCATCAGCCTCTTTTGAAATGGTTTCTTTGTAGGCTACCTGTGGTTTTCCGACATTCGCATCCATACCCATCTCGCGTTTCATGCGGTCTACTAAAATCTCAAGATGAAGCTCTCCCATGCCTGACATGATGGTCTGTCCAGTTTCATGGTTAATCTTTACCTTAAATGTTGGATCCTCCTCTGACAATCTTTGAAGCGCATAGGAAAGTTTTTCCTGATCCGCCTTGGTCTTAGGTTCTATGGCAAGCGAGATGACCGGTTCAGGAAAGCTGATCTGTTCAAGAAGTAAGGGATGTACTTGATCCGCAAGCGTGTCTCCTGTTTTTGAATCTTTTGGACCTACTAATACGACGATTTCTCCCGCATAGGCAGTATCAATCTCTTCCCGTTGATTTGCATGCATAAGAAGGAGGCGACTTACTCTTTCCTGCTTTCCCTGGTTTACGTTATAGACATATGAGCCGGATTTTAAAGTGCCTGAATAAATTCTTGCATAGGTAATCTTTCCGACGTGCGGGTCGAGTTGGATCTTGAAGGCAAGCGCTGAAAATTTTTCATCCGGCGACAGCTGCCTAATTTCTTTTTCCTGTGTTTTTGGATTTAAACCATCTATCTCTTTAAGATCAAGCGGGGAGGGGAGATAGTCTATGATAGCGTCCAAGACAGGCTGTACTCCTTTATTTCTCAGAGAGGTTCCACCGTAGACAGGAATTACTTTATAAGCTATTACAGCAGCCCGGAGCGCCTTTTTAATCTCGTCAACGCTGATGTCTTTGGCATGAAGATACTTATCAAGAAGACCATCATCTGTTTCAGCTACTTTTTCAATAAGCTTTCCCCGTGCTTCTTCAGCCTGTTTTTTCAGCTCCTCAGGGATCTCTAAGGTCGAATATTCGGTACCTTGCTCTGCCTTGTCCCAGACCAGTGCCTTCATCGCGAGAAGGTCGATTACGCCGGTAAAGTCTGACTCTTTTCCGATAGGGAGAACCATAACTACCGGATTTGCACCCAGTCTGTCCTGAATTTCTACAACAGTTCCCTCAAAATTTGCACCAAGCTTATCCATCTTATTGATAAAACAGATTCGCGGGACTTTATATTTATCAGCCTGTCTCCAAACGGTTTCTGATTGTGACTGTACTCCTTCTTCGGCATCAAATACAATGACGCCACCATCAAGTACGCGAAGCGACCGTTCTACTTCGGCAGTAAAATCCACATGTCCGGGAGTATCTATGATGTTGATGCGTACGCCTTTCCAAAAAGTAGTGGTTGCAGCTGAGACTATGGTAATACCCCGTTCACGCTCCTGAGGCATCCAATCCATTTGAGTAGTTCCTTCATCAATGTCACCGATTTTATAGGACCTTCCCGTATAGAAAAGGATTCTCTCGGTAGTGGTCGTTTTACCGGAATCGATATGGGCAATAATTCCGACGTTTCGGATCTTGTCCAAAGGTACATTGCGGTCTTTTGTTACTATGTTTTGTTGAGCCATCTTAAATTCTTAAAATATAAAACTTGGAACATGGAACATATCAGATTGCTTCCCAGTATGTTTCATGCTTCAGGCTTCATGCCGCGTGAGTCTTACCACCGCAGGTGGGAGAAGGCTTTGTTTGCTTCTGCTAGTTTTTCGGTCTGGGCGCGTTTGGTGACCGCATTTCCCTGATTTTCCGATGCTTCTACAAGTTCAGTATACAGTTTTTTTACAAAGGTATTAAAAGATTTATTTGATCGGGAAGTAGCAGCTTCAATAATCCAGTTTAAGGCCAAGAAAAGTTTTCTTTCTCTGCGCACTTCTATAGGTACCAGATAGGAAGCTCCACCGAGTCTTTTTGGCTTGACTTCATAGTTTGGCGCCACATTGGAAATAGCCTGTTGGAGTACCTTTAGAGGTTCTTTTTTTTCAGCCTCGAGTTTTTCAAAGACATCATAGATGATTTTTTGGGCAATAGACCGTTTTCCATCTTTCATGATGTAGCTTATGAACTTAGTGACCTCTTCGCTCCCATAGACAGGGTCTTTTTTAAGTGGAAGTTTTTTGTATTGTCGGCGGGGCATAGTAGAGATCTAAATTTATGAAGCTGCGGCTGTTGACGGCCCTTTATCTAACTTTGTACCGTATTTTGATCGGGAAGTTTTTCTGCCTACGACTCCTGCTGTATCATATTTTCCTCGCACGATATGGTACTTTACACCGGGAAGATCCTTCACTCGGCCTCCGCGGATAAGTACAATTGAATGCTCGGCAAGATTATGGCCGATTCCCTGAATGTAGGCCGTTACCTCGGTTTTATTTGAAAGTCTCACGCGGGCCACCTTTCTTAGTGCAGAATTAGGCTTTTTTGGCGTCATTGTACGAACTACGGTACATACGCCCCTTTTCATAGGGCTATTGGTCTCAATATATCTTCTTTTGAGGGAGTTAAATGTGGATTTTAGGGCAACAGCGCGAGATTTCTTAACTCTCTTTTTGCGGCTCCTCTTTATCAGCTGGTTTATTGTGGGCATATTTATATAAAAACTTACTGTAATATTTCTCAATTAATTCCTCTGTAACGGGAATTAGACGTCCAATTATAACATTTTCCTTCAATCCGAGCAAATAGTCGACCTGGCCTTTGATTGCAGCAGAGCTCAAAACGCCTGTGGTCTGCTCAAACGAGGCAGAGGATAGCCACGAATCAGTATAGATTGCAGCCTTGGTAATTCCGAGGATTGAAACTTTTCCTACGGATGGTTTTCCACCCTGCGCCAAAATCTTCTTGTTTTCTTCTTCAAATCTGATTCTTGAGACCACCTCATCTTTTATGAAAGACGTGTCTCCTTCGTCTTCGATGATGATCTTTTCACTCATCTTTCTGATGATGACCTCAAAATGCTTGTCGTGGATGGCAATTCCTTGGGATTCATATACCTTTTGAATCTCGTTTAGAAGATAAATCTGGGCGTTGTGAAGACCACGGATTGAAAGGACATCGTAGATATCAAGATATCCTTCTGAAAGCACGCTTCCACGGGCAACCAAATCACCATCTGCGATTTTCAGTTTTTGGTTAATTGGGATGACAAAATCCTGTTCTTGCTGTGATTCATCTGTCGCGGTAATCTTAACCATATAAACTTCTTTAGTAGTATCTTCTGTTATCGAAACTTTTCCATTGATCTCGGCAATTGGAGATACGACCTTTGGAGTTCTTGCTTCAAAAAGTTCTTCCACGCGGGGAAGACCCTGGGTTACGTCAGAAATTACAATTCCACCAAAATGTCGGACACGCATCGTAAGCTGTGTGCCTGGCTCACCGATTGATTGCGCCGCAATGACTCCGGCAGGAACACCGATCAATGCAGGTTTGTTATTAGAGAGATCTAGACCGTAACACTTAAGACAGACTCCGTATTTGGATTGACAATAAAGGGCGGATCTTACCGACATTTTCTTTACCTGTGCTGCTGCAACCTTTTTCAATACTTCTTCGGAAAGGAGAGTTCCGCGTTCAATCAAAACTTTTTTATCAGCAGTTACATCCTCAAGAAGATATCTACCACGGATTCTTTCGATGAATTTATCTCCTCTTTCTCCTTCGGATTCAATATGGAGTCCGGATGTCGCACCACAATCTTCTTCCCGGACGATCATATCGTGGGCAACGTCAACCAAACGTCTGGTCAGATATCCTGCATCTGCAGTTTTCAAGGCCGAGTCAGTAAGACCTTTTCTGGCACCTCGTGCAGAGATAACGTATTCAAAGATAGAAAGCCCTTCACGGTAATTAGATTTGGTTGGTACTGCAATAATCTTTCCCAGAGGATCAACGACGAGACCTTTCATAGCTGAAAGCTGCTTGAGTTGTTCTCGTGATGCACGTGCTCCTCCTGATTTAATGATGATCTTGACCGGATTTTCTTCATCCAGTGAGTCCCAGGTTTTGTCGGCAAGATTTTCCGTGGTTTCAATCCAAAGCTTGTTTGAGTATCGGCGTTTTTCCTCAAGGGTAAGAAGACCTTGGTTAAAACTCTTTTCAACCTTTTCAATCTCTCTTTCAGTCGTTTGAACGATTGACCCCTTTTCTTTTATGATCTTACAATCAAAAACCGAGAGGGAAAGACCACCTGAAATGGTTGCGCCCCAGAATCCTACCTCTTTAAGCTTATCAATAAGCTGTCCGACCTTCTCACTATCGTCGAAGAGTTTAATCGCAAGGACGATGATGTTTTTGACATCGGAGGCCTTTACGTCGGTATTGATGAAGCGGAGCTCTTCGGGAAGGGATTGGTTCAGGATAACTCTCCCCGCGGTAGTGCGCAATGCTTTACCGGCTACCATCACATATATAGGTTGTCGAAGTTCAATGGTTCCGAGGTGATAGTTACTGATAGTTTCATCTTCGCTCGAAAAGACCCTTAACTCATCATCCTTAAGATTTTCATACTGTTTATCGATCGTGGTTAAGTAATAAATTCCAAGCGCCATTTCCTTATTGGGTACGACGATAGGAGTTCCGTCTGCGGGTTTCAACAGATTATGGTAGGGGAGCATTCGTTCTTTTACTTCATTGATTGAGTTTTGGGAAAGGGGAAGGAATACACCCATCGCATCTCCGTCAAAGTCTGCATTGTATCCAGCACAGACAGTTGGATGAAGTTTAATTGCATGCGAATCGGTCAGCACCGGATAAAATGCAAGAATAGATAACTTGTGAAGCGTAGGGGCGCGGTTTAAAAGTACGGGGTGATTTTTAGTTACCTCTTCAAGGATGTCGTAGACGACAGGATCTTTTTGTTCAAGATAGGTCTTTGCGCTTTTAATGTTTGGCGCAAGTCCTCTCAAGATAATTTCTCTCAAAAGATGGGGTTTGAAAAGTTCAAGCGCCATCTCTTTTGGCATTCCGCACTGATCTATACGAAGCTCAGGTCC
>CAYGGJ010000008.1:0-21854 GCA_964349415.1 uncultured Gammaproteobacteria bacterium
GCTTTGATTTTGCAGGGACTTACACAGAGGTAAAAGAACATGAGCTTATCGAATATGATTTTGGAGATCGTCATACAAAGATAGAGTTTAAAGTAGTGCCCGAGGGAGTTCGGGTTGTAGAAACATTTGATCCGGAAAATGAGAATTCGGAAGAAATGCAAAGGTCTGGTTGGCAAGCAATTCTTGACAATTTCAAAAAATACGTTGAAACTAGTTTAAAATAACTATGGCAAGTGTAAGCACATACCTCAATTTTTCACGGAACACCGAAGAGGCCTTTAATTTTTATAAATCAGTTTTTGGTGGAGACTTTGATGGTGGCATAAGGCGAATGGGCGAAGTACCCCCTCAGGAAGGCCAACCTCCTATGAAAGAGGAGGATAAGAATCTTGTAATGCACGTATCACTTCCAATTACAGGAGGTCATCTACTGATGGGGACTGATGCACCTGAGTCAATGGGTTTCAAAGTGAATTTTGGAAACAACGTTTATATAAATATAGAGCCTGATACACGCGCCGAAGTGGACAAGTTGTTTAAGGCGCTTTCCGAAGGGGGCAAGGTAGAGATGGATCCACAGGAAATGTTTTGGGGAGATTATTTTGCATCATGTACTGATAAATTCGGCGTGAACTGGATGTTTAACTGTGCCAGCAAAACTTAAGACGCATTAATTTATTACACACTTCTTACAAGCTTTGATTTACAATAAGAACTTATGAAAATGAATCCGGTCGTACATTTTGAAATGCCGTCAAAGGACAAGAAAAGAACAGCTGAATTTTATTCTAAGGTTTTTGGCTGGAGTATGAATCAGCTGGGTGATGAAATGGGGAGTTATCTTCTTGCGGGCACTACTGAAATTGATGAAAAAAATATGGTTAAGACGCCGGGAAATATTAACGGGGGATTTTTTGATTACAAAGACGAGGACGGCTTCAGGCAACCTCATATAGTTATCTCGGTCGACAATTTAGAAGAAAGCATGAAAAAAGTTGTAGAAGGCGGCGGAAAATTACTTGGAGAGCCAATGGATATCCCGGGAATTGGAAAATACATTTCATTCAAAGATACCGAAGATAATAACGTAGGCATACTCCAGCCTTCAACATAGACGCAACTCCCTTATAAGTTAAGAAAATTCTATGAATACTATTGGATACTTTGAAATCCAAGCAGACGATCTCTACAAAGCTCGTAAATTTTACGGTGAAGTATTCGAATGGAAGTTTGTCGAACAAAAAGGACTACCTATTGAATATTGGAGAATAGAACAAGCCGGAATTAACGGAGGTCTTCTTCCGCGCCCCGCAAAAGTTCCTCCTCCCATGCACGGAACCAATGCTTTTGTTTGTTCGGTAGAGGTTGAAAATTTTGATAAAACTGCAGAAAAGATTTTAAAACTCGGAGGTCAAGAAGCAATGCCGAAATTTGCTGTCCCAGGTCGGTGTTGGCAAGGTTACTTTGTCGATCCATTTGGAAACACACTCGGAGTTTTTCAAGTTGACGAAAAGGCGGCCTAAGTTATAATACCATTATGCGATACGTTGATGGATTCCTACTAATAGTCCCAAAGAAAAAACTGAGCGCATATAAAAAAATGGCTGAGGACGGTAAAAGAATTTGGATGAAATACGGCGCACTGGATTATAAAGAGTGTATCGGTGACGATCTTAATCCGGATTCAGGGGGGATGAAAACTTCTTCATTTCCCAAACTAACTAAACTTAAATCAAATGAGATAGTTGTCTTTTCATATATTGTTTTTAAGTCTCGGGCTCATCGGGACCAAGTAAACAAAAAAGTAATGAAAGATCCAGCGATGAGTGCAGAAGTATGGAAAGACAAGCCAATGCCGTTTGACATGAAGCGTATGGCCTACGGCGGGTTCAAGGTTATCGTCGACGAAAAGAAAAGAAAAAAATAGATTAATCTAAAGAATACATAGTTGAGTAGATTGGATTATCAGGATTTATCTTTGGGTAAGAGTTAAGTTTGGGCAGAGCTTTTCCAAAGACAACTTTTGGCGCTTTAGTTTTCTTTCTTTCCACTTCCTGAAACTTTTGCCACTTTCTGTACTTTCTTTTGGATAGATGCATGGTGCCGTTACAATATTTACTGTCACATTTACAGATATGTGTACATGGATTGCAGGTCTTGTCCAAAGGACTAAATAAATAGGAGATTGTAAGTTCTTCACCGGATTTTATTTTTCTTAGAGCAAAAAAAAGTGTATGGCCGCGGTACGTATAGATCCAACAGTTAGGTTTGCAAGAATGATTGGTAAGGTAGATACCTGGTTTTGTTAGATCAGGGTAGATGCCTGCTTCATCTGAAAAATACATCAAATACAGTCCTTCTTTATCTTTTTCCAGATCATATTCTGCAATACTTATTATTTCCCCAAGGTAGTCACCGATTATAGTACCGGTCTTTATTTCTTTCTTTGCAAAGACACCCCTTCCTTTTTTTTCTGTCTTTTTTATTTCCCAACAATCATCTTCTAGTAAAAACACTGCAACAATAGTAGCATATTTAATTTCTTACCAACTACTTACACTATCGCCAAACTTGTTTGTTACAATAAAACTCTATGCAAAAGATTACTCCATGTCTTTGGTTCGATAAAAGCGCTGAAGAAGCGGTAGATTTTTACCTCACAGTTTTTAAAAATTCCAAAAAGGGAGCCGTTTCTCATTATGGGAAAGAAGGGGTTGAGATTCATGGGATGCCTGAGGGGACAGTTTTGACAATTGAGTTTGAACTTGAAGGGCAAAAATTTCTTGCGATGAATGGAGGACCCGCATTTAAATTTAGTGAAGCGATCTCATTTATGGTTTCCTGCGACACACAAGAGGAAATCGATTATTACTGGGAAAAGCTTTCTGCAGTGCCGGAGTCTGAACAATGTGGGTGGCTAAAAGACAAATTTGGCTTGTCATGGCAGGTGACACCAAAAAATATGGATAATTACATGAAGGGTCCTAACTCGGAAAAAGTTATGGCTGTACTTCTTGAAATGAAAAAGTTAGTCATCGCAGATCTCCAAAAAGCCGCCGAAGGAAAATAAAACCTTCTTGATATAATTGATTTAGAAATGACAAAAAATCCTTTTATTAATGCGCTTTCGGCAACAGCCTATATTATAATTGTTGCCTCCGTTATGAATTTGGGTACGAAGAATATGAAAGGCCCGGATACTGTCATGGCGCCAATTGTATTTCTGTCGGTATTTACTTTGTCTGCAGCGGTTATGGGATATCTGTTTCTTCTTCAACCGCTTCAGCTTTATCTAGATGGAAAAAAGAAAGCGGGAGTTGCTTTATTTGTCCAAACACTAGGATCATTCGCACTTATAACTGTCGTGATCCTCACCCTCTTTTTCACAAGAATATTAAAATAAGTATAATTTCTGCATGAGTAAAAGTAAAAAGATCACTCTTTTATTACTGTCTCTCACCATGTTTTTGGTTGTCCTAGACAGCGCGATTGTTAACGTAGCTCTTCCAGCTATTAAAGAAGCGTTACACTTTAAGGCATCCAATCTTCAATGGGTTTTAACCGCGTACATTCTTACTTTTGGAGGTTTTCTCATGCTGGGTGGCCGTACCGCTGATTTGTATGGGCGCCGCTTAGTACTCGTCTGGGGTATAGTGGGATTTTGTTTGTTTTCATTATTACTAGGGTTTTCCAGCTCAAGCACTGTGTTTATCGTGCTCCGCGCACTACAAGGGCTGGCAGCTGGTTTCATGGCGCCTACAGCGCTTTCCATTTTACTTACAACTTTTAAAGAAGGACCAGAACGCCACAAAGCATTAAGCATATGGAGTATAGTTGCGTCAGGAGGAGCCGCAGCCGGAGTATTTTTAGGCGGATTCTTAACGCAATATCTTGGATGGGAATGGTGTTTTTTTGTAAACGTTCCTATTGGGATAGCAGTGATTATTGGTATCTTAAAACACATTCCGGCGCATATAAAAGAGGCAAAAGATAAACATCTTGATCTCCCCGGCGCTGTGTTAATAACCAGCGGCTTAATGGTATTCGTATATGCTTTAACTCTTGTATCTCAAATCGGATGGACTGTGAATTCTACTTTATTATCTTTAGGTGTAAGTATTTTTCTACTCGCTGTGTTTGTGATAAACGAAACTCGAGTAAAACATCCATTGGTCCCACTTTCCATATTCAGGATTCGAAATGTAACCGGCGGCAACTTAATCATGTTGCCAATTGTGGCAGGGGCATTAGGTATGTTTTTCTTTTTGTCACAGTACATTCAAAACATACTTCATTATCCGCCTATTTTAAGTGGTCTTTGCTTTCTTCCAATCCCAATCATTATTGGAATAATTTCATACCAAGCACCTCGACTCCTTGGAAGATTTGGTTTCAAGCCAATGGCGATTGTTGGGACCGGATTTACCACAGTGGGTATTTTTTCAATCAGTTTTGTTAATACAACCTCTTCTTACTGGACCCACCTTTTCCCGGCGTTCGTATTATTGGCAATGGGATTTGGGATATCATTTGTCGCAATTACAGTTGCCGCGACATCGGGTGTGCCTCATGAGGAAGCCGGGCTCGCTTCAGGACTCATTAATACATCTCAGCAGATTGGTGGAGCTTTGGGACTAGCGATACTCGCAGTAGTTGCGAACTCTACCACCATTGCAGCAACGAAATCGGGAATGAACGTGATCGATGCAAGTGTCCGTGGATATCAGCAGGCATTCCTTACCGCTACAACGCTAATAGCTATTGCGTTTCTCGTTTCGATTTTCGTTATAAAAGCGCCAAAAAATACCAAGTGAAGAAATTGCATATATGCAGAGAACGTTATAAGAAAATTGCCGCAAAGCTGTTAGAACGATAACTCCACTTATGAAAAAATCATTTTATTCAAAGATCTACGAAATTGTAAGGCGTATCCCGAGGGGAAAGGTTGCCACCTACAAAACAATCGCAAAATTAGCGGGTAGTCCGGGAGCAGCTCGCGCGGTAGGATCTGCAATGAAAAAAAATCCCGATCTTAAAGCAATTCCTTGTCACAGAGTGGTTGGCTCAGACGGGAAGATGCGTGGTTACTCTGCAGGGCAGGGAGTCTCTACAAAAATTCAGATGCTTAAAGATGAAGGCGTCTCTATAAAAAGAGATAAAGTTTTTCTTGCAGTATCCGGTTGGAGCCACTGATCAGTTTCTCCCTTTCTTACGTAATGATTACACGATTCTCACACAAGTCTGAGTGTTATCATATATAGTTACCTAAGAATATGGAAATATTGATCGTGATAGTAGTTTTTGGCTTAGTGTTTAGTCTATTTGCTACTCAGAACACTATTCCTGTAGTAGTAACTCTTGCGGGTAGCGAATTTGAAATGCCCCTTTACATGATGGTAATTGCATCCTTATTTTTCGGATTGCTTCTTTCTTTTATTATGTCGCTTTTTGAAAGTTTTTCTTCAAGTCTTGCTATATGGGGAAGAGATAGCCGGATAAAACAAGACAACAAGGAAATTCAAAATCTTAATGACCGTATTCATCAGCTTGAATTGGAAAATACACGATTAAAAGCGAAAGAAGATACTGTTAAAAGAAACAACCCGAAATAAAAGGAGGTGAATGATGCTTAATTTTAACTCAATTTTAGTTTTTTCAGAAAACCCAAAGGCTTTAGCTGATTTTTATAAAAAAGTCTTTGAAAAAGATCCAGATTGGGATGAAGGTGGTTACTCTGGATTTAATGCAGGAAGTGCATACCTGACGATTGGTCCGCACGATAAAGTAAAAGGTAAAAACAAAAGCCCTGAGAGGATAATGATTAATCTGGAAACAAAAGAAGTAAAAGAGGAATTTGAAAGAATAAAAAAACTCGGTGCAAAAGTGATTGCAGAACCTTACTCAATGGGAGACGATGAAACCAATGGTCTAATTGCAACATTTTCAGACCCTGACGGAAACTATTTTCAGCTTATAACTCCATGGAAGGAAGCCTAATAAAGCTCGTTCTGATAGTCCATAGATGTTCTTGACTTCCGTTACTGTCTGCTATAAAATGTTTTTTTATGCTAACAGAAGGACATCGAGGAGGAAGAATTGAAGGACGAGGAATTAACGTGCCCCGCTTTGCCCGCCGCAACAGACTCGCGCATAATAAACCCGATGTTCCCCAAGTTGAGACGGTGGTCATTCGAGGATTAGACCGTTTTGTTCCCGAAGGAAGCAGAGATTTTGTCCCATCCGGTTTAGTAGACAAGAAGGCAAGTAAAAGAACTACAAAATTTGGACAAAATGGTACCAGCGCAGAAAGAACCACAAAAGGAACAATATATTCTCAAGTTGCCCGCAGACCGCTTACACCTGAACTCACGATTCACTTTGGTGGCGGAAGAGTTGGAGGCGGAGGAACAAGTGAAAAATCACTGCGCAGGGCAAAGAAAAAGCAAAGAATGCGTAGAAAAAGATAACGGCTGCATTTCTCCACAAGGCTTCCTGCTATAATTTCTGAATGTTTTTTAAGAGCCTCTCTTTCTACTTAGTAGCTCTTTTAGTTGTTTTGATTCTTACCATTTCACTACTCCGGCAAAAGCCAAAACAGATTATCAAGCAGATCGATATTTCTTCTGATCCGCAATATCTCATCGTCAACGAGTCGGATTTGCTCAAAGATAAGATTTTTTGGGATGCGCCGGAAGAAAAATGGCAGAAAGAAATTAAGCCCGAGATAAAAAAGAGACTTGAGAAAATAAGGCAAAATCTAGGAACGGGAACTAGAGAAAGACTGCTGGGATGGAGCATAATCGTACAATACATGGACTATCCGTTGGATACTCCTTCTTCGAACTCTTCATATGTTGTTATGACCAGAAGACTGATGGAAGTTTCCGAGGAACTCGACTTTCCGGTTTTTATTCCCTTAAACGGATTTCAATGGTGGAATCAATTGCCTGAGTTATGGAACTGGTGGGATTCAGGTCCCGATCAAATAGAGGGATGCCAAAATGAAAAATGGAAAGAAACGGAAAAAGATCCTGACGGAAACGTGGTGCCCAAGTGTAAATTTCCCGAATTACGTGATCCTGAGTTTAGAGCACGTTTCGCAAAAGGTTATAACCCGGATAATAAATGGAATGTGGAGTGGACTAATTGGAATACCCCGATGCGAGAAAATTGGAGAAATTGGGGAGGAGGGTTTTTCCAGATTGCACCAATACCAAATCTAGTCGATCACAAGAGGAATAGACTGACATTTAGATCTGTTCAACGGGACCGCCTGGACATGATATATGAAGAAATTTATCAAAAATTGAAACGTTGGGAATCTCAAAAGAAGTTGTATTTGTTTGCCGGCATTTCAATAGGTACGGAAGTAAGCCTACATACCTCCGACAAAGATAAAAGCAAATTTGAGGTAAAAGGATATAGAGGCTTGCAAGATACTTACTGTGAAGAAAACAATCCTTTCTGCGGAGAGCATGCCAACTGGTCATTGGAAAAGTTAAAAAAGGGAAGAGAAGAGATAATTTATAATTATCTACGTGATTTAAGCAAAGAGGCAAATGAAAGCGGTCTTCCAAAACAGCGTATTTACACCCATGTATGGAGTGAAAATGTACCGCCCGACAAACAGTTTTTAAATTACTTTTCAAATGCGGTCAACGAATATTCGCGTCCCGGCCTAAGTCTATACGGCTATGCAGAAAAGCCGTTTGACCTCGAGCCCTTTAAAACAACCATGCAAAAAAATAAAAATCTTCAGTGGGCGGCTCCTGAATTTAATCTTCCCAAAGACGGCGACTGGGAAAAAGCTCTCAATGCAGTTTTTGATTCAAGTAACTCTGCCAAATTAATTGATATCTATAACTGGAACGTTATAGAAAATACCGATGCGGTTTCAATATTACGGCGCTTTCTTCATTAGAGACGAAAGGTTTTTCCACGAAGGATTATTGATATAATTAAACTCCAATGGACTTTGCACTCAGACTTTTTTTCGTTTTCTTTCTCGTTCTTCTTAATGGATATTTTGTGGCATCAGAATTTGCCTTAGTCGCGGTCAGAAAAACGAGAATTAGAGAATTGGTAAAAACCGGAAGAAGAAGGGCCAAGCTTGTACAATATGCTCTTGACGATCTGGATAGTTTTATATCCTCAACGCAGTTGGGGATCACTATTGCAAGTCTTGCGCTTGGTTGGATTGGTGAACCGGCCCTCGCTGGCTTTATCCGCCCATTTTTCACTTTTCTTCCCCAAGACGCGGCGACATTTTCAGCCCACACTGTCTCGGTCGCGATTGCTTTTTTTATAATTACAGTTTTACATATCGTATTGGGCGAACTTGCTCCTAAGACGATGGCTCTTCAAAAATCTGAAAGTGTAGCGCTGTGGATTATCGGCCCCCTTGTCATATTTACAAAAGTATTCAGACCATTTATTTTTCTTCTCAATGGGGCAGGAGTCTTAGTGTTAAAAGTCTTGGGTTTTAAACCGCCCGTCGGAGATCATCTTGTGCATTCAGAAGAAGAAATTAAGATGATTTTGAGACAGTCCGTACAGGGAGGAGTTATAGAAAAGGAAGAGGCGGAAATGGTTTCAAGTGTTTTTAAACTGGGAGATGTCTCCGTCAAAGAAATCATGGTTCCACGCAGTCAAATAATTGGATTTAAATTCGGCATAACTCTTATGGAGATGATTTCTCAAATCGAAAGATATCCTCATAGCCGCTTCCCAATCTATAAAGAATCCCTCGATCACATTGTAGGTTTCATACATATTAAAGACGTTTATACGATGTTTCTTCAAGGAGGAGTGGACAAAAAAATCGCAGAAATTGATATTAGGAAAATGTTTACAGTTTTGGAGACAAAAAAAATAAATCAGGTTCTGGAAGGAATACAGGATAAAAAAGTGCACATCGTAATTGTTAAAAATAAACAAGGTCGTACTACGGGATTAATTACTTTGGAAGATATTCTTGAGCGGTTAGTTGGCGAGATACCTGACGAGTTTGAACTGTTGCGGCAGAACGTCAAGGAAAACAAAAAATAATCTACTCTTTAATTTTTTTAGCTTTTTGTTTAAAATAGACTATGGCAGGACCGGAGCTTTTAAGACAAGAAGGAGATTTTAGCGTTGTCCGCAATGTTGCTGCCAAAAGAGCTGTAGAAACTAATGCCTTGGTAGTTTTTGTAAATGATGGAGTAGTTCACACACTGTTTCCGGGACCCGCAAAAGATATCTTGAGACTCCAAAAAAAAGCGTCCCGACGTCGACTACAAGGGAAGTAATTTTTTAAGCTGTTTTTTCTCCCCACTCACTCATCTTATCGAAAACATCCTCTAAAGATTTCCCCTTAGAGGTGAGAGTATATTCAACATGAGGTGGTACAACAGGATATATCTTTTTTTTAACAAGACCTTCGCCTTCTAACTCCTTTAAACGTACGGATAAAGTCTTGGGGCTGATTCCAACCAGTGTTTTCTGGAGTTCTCCGAAACGCTTTGTTCCATCAAATAAAAGATGGAGAATGTGGAGTGTCCACTTACTACCTATAACCCTCAGTGTTTTAGTTACCCCGCAACGAGCATGATTCTCTGACACGGAGAAATTATAGCAGATCATACTTCATAATTTGTAACTACTTTACAAACAAAAGTATTATGTATACAATGAGGAAATGAAAAAATTTGATGAGCTTGCTGACGAACAATCAGTTAAGAAAACAGTTGAAGGATTAAAGAAGAGAAACATTGCTCCCATTGTTGTAAATACAGGCAAGGAAGCCCATGATAAAGTTCTGGAAATTATTCCAAAAGGGGTTTCCGTGATGAACGGAGCGTCTCGTACTCTTGAACAGGTAGGTTTCATTGAGCATTTGAAATCTGGAGACCATGGTTGGGATAATCAACACGAGACAATACTCACGGAAAAAGATCCTACAAAGCAAGCTGGTCTGCGAAAACAAGCATTGCTTGCAGACTATTATCTCGGAAGTGTTCATGCAGTTACAGAAGAGGGAGAATTTATAGTTGCATCTAATACTGGAAGTCAACTGCCACATATAGTTTTTTCGTCTACTAATTTAATATTTGTTGTCGGGATACAAAAAATAGTATCTAATCTTGGCGAAGCTTTAGAGCGACTTGAAAAATATGTGGTACCGCTTGAAGATGAGAATATGCAACAAAAATACGGATTCAATACTCAGGTCAATAAAATCGTAATCTTCAAAAACGAAAATCCAATGATGGGAAGGAAAGTCTCCATGATTCTAGTTAAAGAAAAACTCGGATTCTAATCCTCCCAAAAAACAGCGGTTTTTCTTACACGATTCTTAATCTCCTCTCACATTAATCATATGTAGGCGTCTTAAAGTTTAAGTATGACGATAAAAAGATACCTTATTGAAGGATACAAGGGTCTTCAACAATTATTTGATCCGAGTCAGGAAGGACGTCCTTATTTGGAAAGAGAATATATGCCCAAAGCATTAAGAAAAATTAGAGTATGATTAAAGCATGACAAACGAGGAAGAAAAAGTGGTCACCGAAGAAGTCGCACCGGCAAGAGTTGTAAAAACCCGCACGGTAGTGCAAAAGCCTACAGTAAGGACAGAGCACCCTCAAAATGTATACGAGACAAAAAAATCCATCTTCAGAACATATCAGGCCGTTTGGTATATATTGGGTTTCGTAGAAGTAATGCTTGCTTTTAGATTCATCCTCAAACTTTTAGCAGCAAACCCCGGAAGTGGATTTGCGATACTAGTCTACGGTTTAAGTGGTCCCTTGGTCTTTCCTTTTTTTGGAGTCTTACGTGTCTTCGTCTCATCGGAGACAGGAAGTGTGTTTGAATGGCCGGCGCTTATTGCCATGGCGGTTTACTGGATACTAGCCTATGGCATCATTCAACTATTTCAGATGTTGAAGCCTGTTACTCCGCAAGAGGTTGAAGATACCGTAGATACGGTCTGAAGCTGCTATTTTTATTGCTATAATTTCCCTGATGAAAAAGGGAATTGATCATATCGGAGTAGGCGTTGTATTTTTCTGCCACGACGGGAAGGGAAATTTTCTTCTGTGCAAAAGATCAAAATATGCGCGTGACGAAATGGGGACATGGGATCCAGGCGGTGGTGGAGTTAATTTCAAAGAGCCCGTCTTGAAAACGCTGAAAAGGGAAATAAAGGAAGAATACTGTGCCGATATTAAAAAAGCCGAATTTTTAGGATACCGCGATGTTCACAGAGTGGATCATAAAAAAAGAAAAACTCATTGGCTGGCGCTTGACTTCAAAGTCCTTGTTAACAAAAGAAAGGTGAGAAACGGAGATCCCCGGAAACATGAAGAGATCGGATGGTTTCGCTTAAGCAAACTACCTTCTCCTCTGCATTCTCAATTCCCCGATTTTATAAGAAGATATAAACCGAAACTTAAATAGTGAGTATTAGTATATAGTCCGTTGTGCAAGACCTAAAGCATATTCTGCCCACCAACTGCCGGCTGACGGACCTCCATTACAGTTCCCATCCGATTCGCCAGGTTTTTTTATCCAGAGGAATGCGTCAACAATTTCATTCCCTGTACTTATACTAGGTTTTGCTCCTAAGGCTCGACCTGATGGATTACACCATTGAAAATCTCCTGTTGGTCCTTGTCCATTTCTGCCGGTATCGATTATAAAATGCTTACCTCCTATTTTTTGTGAAATACTAGATCCGTAAGAAATATTATTTTGCGTAGTCATAAAGTTTGAGACATTAAGAGCAAATCCGCTTGCATTATTAATCCCGGATTTTTGTAGTCGCTGCGCCATCTCCGAAGAATCAATCCAGTTTGGATGTCCTGCGTCCACGTATACTGAGGCGCCTTTGTTTTTTAGTGCAGAGACCGCATAGGATATGAGGTCATAACGAGTCTGCCTGTCGGCCTGGGAAAGACAATTGGTAAGAGATAATGCATCCGGCTCAAGTACGACAAGAGCTTTTCTTCCGCCGATTGCATTTGCGACTAAGTCAATCCATGATCTGTATCCGGACGGAGAATTAATTCCTCCTTGAGAAAATCCTCCGCAGTCTCTTTGGGGAATGTTATAAAGAACCATGACCGGAATTGTATTTTTGTTTGCGCCCGCAGTTATCAATGCGTTTACGTCAGAGGAGATATTTGAGTTCCAATTTCCAAACCACTGCGCTTGTGGCTGTGAAGCGATTTTATCCATTTGAAGAGCATCCTGCGGTCTTGACGATCTCCATTGATCTGCTTGCTGTTTTGCATTGGAATAGGGATCCACATAAAAAGTGGATAGTGTAACGGTTTGAGTCGGGGTAGGTAAAGGTGTGGTTGGCGTTGGAGTTGGTGCCCGAGTCGGTGTAGGACTGACGGTAGGTGTAGGTGTTTGCGTTGGGGCTACTACTACTGGTTGTCCGGTATAGATCTGTATAGTGCGTCTGGCAATTTCACTATTTGATAAATTTCTTGCAACAAGCGTTATTTCATACGGACCTGTTCCTTTCCAACCCCAACTCGTGAAGTCTATGGAGGTTTCTTTATGAGGATGATCTTGGTAGCTGTTGCTCATAAAGTTCAGCTGGCCATTATCTACCTGCCACCACATGTTGTACTGTTCGATCTGTTGATTGGGGACAAGTGCCTTAAGAGGTTGTACTCCTTGAATCACCGAATTATTAGTAGGCCACCAAATATTAATGGACTCTTGAGCTGAAGCTGTGACCCCAAATATGAGCAGGAGGGAAACAAACGCTAGGACGAAAAATTTCTTGATTAAACTGAAACGCACAAAAAAAATCTTAATAACACCACTAATTTATAGTAGCGGAATTTTAGGACAAAATCAAGACCCTGCCGGCATTTCTTACAATGCTTCTTACATTTCTTTTGGCATATAGTCCGTAGACTGCTTCATCAGCTTCACCTATCCTCATGCAAGATGTTGCAGGAGATTGAAGCACAGCCATTCCGTCATCACGCAGAGCTAAGCGCTAATTTTAAATGCGATACTGTCGTAGTTGGAAGTGGCATTACCGGTCTTCTACTCGCAAAGAAATTAACAGATCTGGGACAGAGGGTAGTTTTGCTTGATGAAAACGAAAATCTCGCCTACGGCGCCTCAATTAAAAATCACGGTTGGTTGCACAAGGGGACAGTCCACGCGGTTTCCGTCAAAGATAAAGATCAGGCAAAAAGTATAGTCCAGAAGCTTATCTATGGACATGAGTTTATTAGTTCTTATGCACGAGAGTGTATAGAGAATCCATTTGAGCCGGTTTATGTATGCACTCAAGATGAAAATTTTGCTCAATCCGCAGTAGAGCTTTGGCAGGAGTTTGAAGTGGGATATCAACAGATCTCCAGAAAAAAATTTTATGAGCTCGATTCCGGTATAAATCCTCAACTTCCGCTTAGTTTTTTTCAAAGCTCGGATCTGAGAATCAATAATAGAATTTTATTTCAAAAACTTTTAACAGATATCAAAAGTAAAGGGGGATCAGTGCTAAGTGGAGCGACGTATATGCATACAGAAGAGGATAAAGTAAGCATAAGTTCTCAGGGCAAAGGTTTTGATATACAAGCAAACACATTTGTTTATTGTACGGGTGCCAAATTAGGACAGTCCTATGAAAGATTAACAGGTTTTAATTTAAACTTAACTTTTTGGAAAAGTCATCTTTTACTACTCCCGCGTTTTAGTCCGTTTAGTCTAGTATCTCTTGATAGAGATGGTCCGATTATTATCAATCATAGAGAAGCCAGTGTTGTCAACAAAGGATACGATGAAGTTCAGGTTTCTTATCCGGATTATTCCGTTGATCCAAAACAGATTAATTTGACGGTTGACTCGCTCGCTAATTTTTATCCTGCTATAAAAGACGCTTGTCAAAATCCAAACTATATAGCATGCATCAAGCCGTCTGTAAATATTTTTGATCAGACGAGGCATTCGGTTGATTCACAAGTGGTGGAGCCCGTAAGAGGACACTATTTTGTACTTCCCGGGAAAATGACCGAAGCTCCTTATGTAGTAGACGAGCTTATTCACACGCTCTATAACAGACTAGATTTCTCCGAGATTGCACAAAGACCGATCGATTCTTCTTTTGATGGCGGTTCAACCTCAAGGGTAACGAAACTTACTAACAGGACAAGATATGAATACAAATAAGATTGCGATATTGGGCTCAGAGGGATTTATCGGAAAAAACTTAACCCGGCATATAATAAAAACAAAGAGACCTAAGATACTCACTTTAATTTCAAGAAAAAAGTCTTCTTTTAAAAAAGGAAAAATAAGAAAAGCGTCTTGTGACCTTCTGAATATTACGAAACTTAAAAAACTAATTGAAGGTCATGATTTTATTTATTTTACGGGAGGTCTTGCATGGCAACACCCAAAATCTGCCTTTAGGTCCAAACTGGAATTATTACTAGAACAACTTGTTCAAAATTCACTAAGTGCATATTTTATGGGAAAAATAATTACTGTTGATCAAAGATTGATTTGGCTATCGACAAACGCAATTGAAATCATGAAATCTTCATTAACACCACTGCAAAATAAAAAATTAGAAAACGAACTAAACGAGATAATAGAATGTTTGTTTTCAAGAAAAAAAATGGATGTTCTCAAATCTATGGATTCATATTTAAAAGAATTAACGTGGGATTTAGTTATGAAACATGTTCTCTATAGTTTTCCTCACGCTCTCGACTATAGTTATGCATACTCAAAATATCTAGGCGAGAAGATATTAATAAGGCTTTCAAACCAAAATATAAAAATAGTAAGAATTTCAGATGCTTATGGACCGGGACAGAGCATATCGTTTAATGCCATTAACCCGGATGTTCAGGCAAGAAGAATTCAAAGATTTGTAGCAGCATACAGACTTATTTCTCAAAATAAAATTGACTGGATTCCGAGGGATGGTAAAGGACTTCACGGATTTCATAGAAGCAAAGACAAAAGGATCTTTCACGAAGTTTGGCGGGATAAAGTTTTCCCCACATATATAAAGGATATCTGTCAAACGTTAACGAATGTGGGAGAATCGGCAAATAAAACTCAGGTTCTGTATCAACTGCGTGTAGAGGGTCTTATGACAAAAGAGCTCTCCAAAATAATTAGAGACTTCTTTAAAGCATCCGTGAATATAAAGCAGGAAGGGATTAAAAGAATTGATTTCAAAACTAAACTAAAAGATTCAAACCCGTCCGTATTAATGAGCAAACCGACCTCATTTAAAGATGGACTTCGAAAGTGGATGAAAAACGAAGTATAATGACTTGATGATAACTTTTGAAGATTTTAAGAAGCTAGATATCCAAATGGGAACTATAGTCTCTGCAGAAAAAGCTGAGGGGGTTGACAAGCTTTTAAAATTGGTTGTAGACCTTGGTTCTGAAAAAAGACAGATAATGGCAGGCATTGCCGAAATTTTTCCAGACCCCTCGGTTCTTGTCGGAAAACAAGTACCCATCTTGGTAAATCTTGAACCGCGAAAATTTAGAGGTCATGAAAGCCAAGGTATGATGCTTGCTGCAGACGAGGACGGTAAGCCCGTACTCCTTCACACAAAGAAGAAAGTAAAAAACGGCAGTATCATCCGATAATCTGCTTGTTGCACCGCTTCAAATCCCCTCTGTTATAATGTATGGGCTATGTTGCAAAAGATACATATTGCTTCGCTAAAATTCATGGCCCCTCTTTCAATAAAGAGGACATACAAGGAAATAGTCAATGAGGCGATCGACTTAATGGAAGCTGACTATGGCACGGTTTTTCTCATTCGACAAAATGTCATTCAGAGAGTGTATTCTACGGTAAGAAGGCCGATTCAGCCGAGGAAAGATGGTTTTACCTACAAGGTCTTTAAAACCAAAAAAATAAAAATTGTATCCTTACCAGAAATTTTAAAAAATCATCCCGAGGCAAAACTTTTATATTTTTCTCCGAAGAAACTGAAAATAAAGTCAGTAGTACTCATACCCTTGTCTACTAGAAGAAAATCTATGGGAGTGTTATCGCTTCAATCTAAAAAAAGTACCAACTTTCACAAAACAAAGCTCAGGGGTCTGCGACTTTTTGCATCCATGGCAAGTCTGGCAATCGAAAAAAATCTTTTGTACAATCAAGTCAAAAATTCTCTGGAGACGAGAGATTTATTTATCTCTACCGCGTCGCATGAGCTTAGAACCCCCCTTACTACTATTTATGGGTACTCGCAGTGGATCGAAGAATATGTAAAAAAAGGCAAGATGCCAGAGTTGAAATGGGCAAAGATCATGATTAAAGAATCAAAACGTTTAAATCTCCTCATAAATGAGCTACTAAGAATAGAACAAATAAAAATTGGAAATTTCCAATACAACTTCAAGAAAACCAATTTAAACGAGGTAATTGAAAGGGCGACCGTCTCTTTTAACATGGAGTACAGAAATCATAAACTGTTTGTGGAAAGAAACGTCCCAAAAAAAAGCAACGTTTACGGAGACTTTAATAAATTAATGCAAGTATTTATAAACTTACTTAATAACTCGGCAAAATTTAGTCCTATGGGAAGTGCGATTAGACTTTCATTATCGCAAACCTCAAGAAATTACAGTATTAAGATACAAGATCGAGGAGCGGGAATAACAAAAAAAGACATACCAAAAATATTTAAAGGATTTTATAAAGGAAGCAAGTCTAAAAGTGGCATGGGACTCGGGCTCTTTTTGGCAAAGAATATAATCGAAGAGCACGAGGGAAAAATTCTTATAAAATCCAGACTCAATCAAGGCACAACGGTAGAAATTAAACTTCCAAAGTTTGACAATGGTAACAGAAAAAGAAAAATTAAATAGAGGCACGGGAACAGAGATTTGGGACAGACTGCAAGAGATTGTCGGAGGAGTCGCAGGATTGCCTCAAGGATTATTAGAATATGACATTAAAGAGAGCTTTGTCCATAGAGTGATTTTTTGTGGCAAGCCAGGCACTGGAAAAACGACCGCCCTTTTTCAATTTGTTGAAAAAATGAGAAGAAAAGGGATAGAATCTGAAGTTGTCCAGTATGATGAAATTCTCGCAAGAACCGTAAGAGAAGTGGGTGAGTCGGATTCAGAATGGGGAGAAAGTGAAAGGGAGCTTTTAAACGGGAGGATACTGGATGCGATGATGTCTAGAAAGCCTGGGGTGCTGCAGGTCGTAGAACTAGCGCCAGTTGGATTGAAAGATAGAGGGCAGACTGCAATAAAAAATCTCCCAGAGGATGAAAAAGAGTCGTCCATGCTCTTATGGCTTTTTGCAGATCTAGCACTTCAATATAAAAGCGGCGTACTTAGAAAGACACTTGCAAATAAGAATGAGGAGATCCCGGACGAGAAAGTCGAACAAATACTAGCGGAAGAACACGGAGTTGATATTGTGGGATGGCCTAGCAGCATTGCGCCTAAGCAAAGAGGACGATTGGTAAAAGAAACGGTGTCGAAGATGGCCCTCCCAGAAGATATAGCAGATATCAACCTTGAAGTACTTACAAAAATTGGGATAAAGAGTGATGATTTACCAGAACATGTAGATCAAGGCTTAATGTATGTAGCCGAGGACCTTCCAAAAGGGATCCGTAAACAGATTAAGGATGAGTATGGCGAATCCTTGAGATTTTCTATTGATGCCGATGTAGGATCAATGACACTTTATAACAAATTATTAAGAGAAGGAGAGCGAGTAACTTGGTATGCGGACATGTTTTGTAGAAATTTGAAAATAGAGTAAAATACCGCTATGATCGTAGAAAGAATGAGACCCTCAGATGTTTTAAAGGACCCAAATTTCAGAAAACTTACTCCCGAAGAGGAGAAGGAGGTTTCTGCTCTCTATCGTAAAGATCTGCTCGCCGGTTTACACAGTAAGCCTTCAAGTCTCGCAATGATCCCATCACTACTCTCACCCGTTGATATTACGCGATTACCGAAAGGAAAAAAAGCACTCGTTCTAGAAATAGGTGGAACTCATCTTTACGGAGGACACTTTAGTGTTCAAAATGGAATCCCAATAGTAAAACGTGGACTAAAAATAGAGATGAAGCGAAAGCAATTCGACAATGTAAACGATTTCTTTGAAATGTTAAGTTTAGAGTTAAGCCCGATCCTAGCGGATATGGAACCAGATGCATTAGGAGTTGTATTTTCTTTCTCAGGAAATGCTGTTGAAACCGCAAGAGGAGTAGATGTTGTATCTAAACATGATGAAAAACTATCTAAGGGTATTGTAATTCCAGGGATTGGAAGTGGTCCGATCGGAGAATTATTGCTCGATGCCTTGTCGAAAAAATATAATTATTCCGAAAACATGCCGGTTGTGACAACAAATGACACGGTTGCCGTTGCACTTTCAGCAGGTACGAGTATGGGCGTAATAGTAGCAACAGGATTTAATTTGGCTGTAAAAACATCACAAGGCATAATAAACACTGAATCAGGAGGATTCGACAAGCTCCCAACGCATGAATTAGTGAGGACGGTAGACCAAGAGAGTACGACACCGGGTAGAGGACTTGCTGAGAAGCAAATCTCAGGAGCTTATTTAGGACAACAATTTGCACTAGCAACTGGTTCAGCAGATCGATCTTCAGAGAGAATTTCTGAAATTCTTAAGCAGATTGATGGAGAAGAGGAATGCAGAGTGGCCCAAATCCTTAGAGAACGATCTTCCCAAATAGTAGGAATAATGTTAGGGACCGTTATAAACACCTTCCCGGAAAGTTTTACCGGTGAAAGTATCGATATCCCCGTTGAAGGATCGCTATTCTGGAATATGGTCGGTTACCCTGGTTTTACTAAGGCATTCACAGAAAGGATTTCAGGGAAGAAAATAAATTTCCTACAAATACCGGAGTCAGGGAGGGTAGGTATTGGGTTGGCTGCGTTGAGCTTCGTAAAATAAGTTTGAAAATTTAAGCCAATTCTTTTATCGTTTATCAATGGAAGAAAAAGTACTTGAACTTCTTAAAAGCAAGACGCCAAAGCTATGTACCTTGGCGACAGTTAATTCTCAAGGAAAACCTGAGTCAGCGCTTATGGCCTATGCTATTTTAAGCGAGGTTAATTTAACATTGGTGTTAAGTACGAGAACGGGTACCAGAAAATGGGGAAACTTAAAAAATAATTCACAACTTTCTCTTGTGTTCGGAAGTGGATTTAGAGAGGCAACGGTTCAATACGAAGGGATTGCCAAACTTGTTGATAACCCAGAATCGTTCAAGACATATGAAGATGTTTATTTCTCCCAGAATCCTGAAACTCTCCAATTTAAAGGATTACCGGAACTGGGATTTATTGTGGTAACTCCCAAATGGATCAGATTCACCAACTACACACTCAATCCTCCCGACATTGAAGAAAAAACTTTCTAAATATCACTCAGTGATAATACGGATTCTTGAAGAGTTTAGAGTTGCAGGTATTTTTAATTGGGTCTTCATCTGTACCTTGTAGGCTTTATTTCCTGAATCTAAAGTTATTTTATCCGAGGTCAGTTGCTGTGAAGTATTTGCGTTTGCAAAAGTAAGTTCGGAAAACCAAACCGGGTGCTTATCCGTTAGATTATAAAGACGCACGTATACTATCTGGTTTCCCGACGGGACATATACGGATGCCTCAAAAAAAGAACTTTTAATTTTATTATATTGTGCGGTGTCAACGATTACTTGAAGTCCGGGGACATCTTCCCAATCATCAGAAGAATTAGTGCCGGACCCTATGGGCACAAACAGTTCCTTTTGTACAACATTGTTTTTTGTGGCACCTCCCGTGTTTGTCTGTAAGGTAATAGATGAAGCTGTCGCTTCCTGTATGTAGGAAAGACAACTTTGAGGACATGATTGAACCGAATTAGCGATTTGCTTTTGAGCGGAAGGCCTATTATTAGTCTCCAGCTGTTGCGGTTGTGTTAACTCCCCCGAAGTATAGATCCAATAATCTATTGCAAGTATGTTTACCAGTAGCAAAATTCCGAGAAGGATCCTGAAAACTTTAGAGTACATTTATAAAGTTTAATAGTAATGCGATTGCTGCTGTAAACATTAATAAAGTAATTATCCATCCGAGAGTGTTAGAGATGGGTCCATTTACGTGTTTCCCCATTATTTTCTTATTTTTACCTATGAGTAAAATAAGGACCATTAATGGTGGAGCGCAGAATCCGTTAAAAATTGCAGAATAATACAATAGTTGGAAAGGTTTAATCGGGGTCAGATGTACAAATAGACCAAAGACAGTCGCAATCGTAATTACGGCATAAAATCCATGAGCCTTTTTAAATTTCAGATAGAGGCCTTCCTTAAATCCGATTGTTTCTGCGATGGCATACGACGCTGATCCCGCAAGAATCGGGACGGCCAGCAGGCCGGTGCTGATAATTCCTGCCGCAAATAAAACAAAAGCAAAATCTCCTGCAAATGGCCTTAAAGCTTCTGCTGCCTGATTGGCTGTTTCAATATTTGTAATATTGTTCGCATGAAGAGTAGAGGCTGTTGTGATCATAATAAAGAGCATGATTAGATTGGAGAACAGCATTCCGGCCGCAGTGTCGAGCCGCATATTGCGAATATCCTTATTACGAATTCTTGGAATTCCTTTTCCCATCATTTTTAATTTCCCTTGAACAATCTCTTCCTCAACTTCTTCGTCTGTCTGCCAAAAGAAAAGGTACGGAGAGATAGTTGTTCCCAGAATCGCAACAATATTCAGAAGGTAGGTCTTATCAAGGGAAAACTTCGGAGTGAGGATCGACCATCCGATGGTAGTCCAATCCTGCTTTACGATAAAAACAGTAACTACATAGGCAAGCAGTGATAAGGCTAAATATTTGAGTATTTTCGCGTAAGACGGATAAGGCACAAAAACTTCAAGAAGGAGTATTATCACCGTAAATATTAATAGCCAAAACATAAATGGTATTCCCAAAAGCATTTGGGCAGAAGCAGCCATTGCACCAAGGTCGGCCCCGATATTGACCACATTGGCAAGAAACAAAAGAGATACGGAAAAATAAAGCACCGGACGAGAGTAGTGATTTTTTATCAAGTCAGCCAGTCCTCTTCCCGTGACCATGCCTATACGACCACACATTTCCTGGATTACCGTCATGAAAGGGAATGAGAAGAAGGCAGTCCAAAGTTGACTGTAGCCAAAAACCGCACCGGTTTGCGAGTATGTCCCTATGCCTGCAGGATCATCATCCGCAGCACCGGTTACAAATCCAGGACCCACAATTTTTGCCAGCTTCTTAAGAAGTTTTTTCACCTAGTCTCATTGTTGCATAAAACCAAATGTATTGTCAATAAGGCCTACTATTTGTACAATTAATACATGGACTCAAAACCTTTAACAAGTCAGAAATGTATACCTTGTGAAGGTGGGGTTAAACCCATGACCCCTCAAGAATTTACCCCTCATCTTGTTCAAATCAAGAACTGGAATGTAGTTGACGGTAAGCAAATTCAAAAAGACTTTAAATTTAAAGATTTTAAAGAAGCGTTGGCTTTCGTCAATAAAGTGGGAGATATTGCAGAAGCTGAGGGTCATCACCCTGACATTTCAATATATAGCTGGAATAAAGTAAAAATTGAGCTCTCTACGCACTCTATAGGTGGATTATCCCTCAATGACTTCATACTTGCAGCAAAAATCGATCAGCTGGTGTGATACAATAAGTTATCCTTTTTTAGCAGGATGCTGCGTAAACTATGACTCATACAGAACGTATACAAAAATGGTGGAAAAGTCTTCCCGACAAAAAGAAGTACTTAGAGGTTGTAACGGCGTTGTTGTCTATTCCGGTTCTTGCGACCG